>JAZQTY010000261.1:0-3371 GCA_045631025.1 Eubacteriales bacterium | reverse complement strand
GGAACGCTTACCGCGTTGCAAACCGCATCAAGCATTTCGAGGTCAAAGCCCATTTTGACTCCGTCGGTGTCGATGCTGTTTACAACGACCTCGCCGGCACCCGACTCGACGCATCTCTTTATCCAGGAGATCGCCTCCATGCCCGTATTCTCACGTCCGCCCTTGGCGAAAACGCGGAACACGCCGTCAACTCTCTTTACGTCGACCGAGAGCACCACGCACTGGTCGCCGTATTTCTTTGCCGCCTCGCCGACAAGCGAGGGGTTTTTAATAGCGCCCGAATTTACGCTGACCTTGTCAGCGCCGCACTTCAGCACTCTGTCAAAGTCCTCGAGCGTGTTGATACCGCCGCCGACCGTAAGAGGAATAAATACCTTGCTTGCGGTTTCGCGCAAAATATCGGTAAACAGCTCTCTGCCCTCAAAGGACGCAGTTATGTCGTAAAATACAAGCTCATCAGCACCACATTCGCTATAATACTCCGCAAGCGTTATGGGAGAGGAAACGTCCGCAAGTCCAAGGAAATTAACTCCCTTTACGACTCTTCCGTTCTTCACGTCAAGGCAAGGAATTATTCTTTTCGCTAACATTCCTACACCTCCTCTGCCGCTCTAACGGCGTCCGTCAGCTTAACGGCACCCGTATAAAGCGCCTTGCCGAGTATCGCGCCGTACATATTCATTTTCCCCAGCGCGCGAACGTCGTCGAGGGTGGAAACGCCGCCCGAGGCGATAATATTCATACCGAAGCGCTCGTTAAGATCACGGTAAAGTTCAAGATTCGTGCCCGACATCATTCCGTCCTTGGAAATATCGGTGCAAATTACGGTCTTGACACCAAGGCTTGAAAGATACTCGCAGAAATCGTTACACGACACCTCACTCACCTCAAGCCAACCCTTGATAGCGACGTAGCCGTCCTTAACGTCAACACCGACCACTATCTTTTCTCCGTAAAGCCTTACAGCCTCCCGAAGAAAATCGGGATCAGTAACTGCCGCCGTGCCGATTATAACTCGGTCAACGCCAATATCAATATATTTTTTTACTCTTTCGATGTTTCTAACACCGCCGCCTATCTCAACGGAAAGCCCCGTACGGCGTATTATTTCCTTAACCGTATCGAAGTTGGCGGTCGTGCCGTCCTTCGCACCGTCAAGGTCAACGACGTGAAGCATTTTTGCGCCGTCGCGCTCAAAGCCCTCTGCCACCTCTGCGGGAGAGTCGCTATAAACGGTAACCTTATTATAGTCACCCTTTTGCAGTCTGACCGCCTTGCCGTCTATTAGATCAATAGCGGGAATTATATACATAAAAACCTCCTTAAAGCTCGCAGAACGCCTTTAAAATCGCAAGCCCTACCTTGCCGCTTTTCTCGGGATGGAACTGACAGCCCCATACGTTTCCGCTTCTTACCGCCGCCGTTACGCGCGTGCCGTAGTCGGCAGTAGCGATAAGAGAGTCCTCACAGCCCGTGGCGTAAAAGGAATGAACGAAATAGACAAAGGTATCCTCCTCGAGGTATTTGAATATCTCATCCTTCTCTCTCTCGTATTCGAGCTTATTCCAGCCCATGTGGGGGATCTTGAGGTCCGACGGGATTCTTCCCTGAAGCGGGACGACCTCGCCACCTATAAGTCCAAGTCCCTCGTGCTCACCGTACTCGTAGCTTCTCTCAAAAAGCATCTGCATACCAAGGCAAATTCCCATAAGGGGCTTGCCCTTTTCGGTTTCTGCGATAACGACCTTATCAAGTCCGCTTTCGCGAAGCTTTCTTGCAGCATCCTCAAATGCGCCGACGCCGGGTAATATTATTCTATCCGCGCTCTCAATCGTACGGGCGTCCGACGTTACGACGGCGTCCTCGCCGATCTCTGAAAACGAGCTGACGAGAGAAAACAAATTTCCTATTCCGTAGTCAACGATAACCGTCATAAAAGCTTACCCTTTGTGGACGGAATCTGTCCTGCCTTTTTCTCGTCAATGGCTACTGCCGCCTTGAGTGCACGCGCAAGCGACTTGAACGCGCCCTCGATTACGTGGTGCGAATTCGTACCCGCAAGCTGCTTTACGTGCAGAGTAACGCCTGCGTTTCTTACGAACGCTATCATAAATTCCTCAACGAGCTCCGTGTCAAAATCTCCAACCTTCTCGGTAGGGATATTCAAGTCGTACGCAAGATAGGAGCGTCCCGACACGTCAACTGCCGTGAGTATAAGAGATTCGTCCATAGGAAGGATCATATTGCCGTAGCGGTAGATTCCCGCACCGTCGCCGATAGCGCCTGCAAATGCCTTTCCAAGACAAATGCCGATGTCCTCGACGCTGTGGTGGTAGTCTACGTCCGTATCTCCCACGCACTTGACGTTAAGGTCAAAGCTTCCGTGCGAGGCAAAGAGCGTCAGCATGTGGTCAAGAAATCCACAGCCCGTATCAATATTCGACTTTCCGCTTCCGTCAAGCTCCAAGGCAAGAGCGATATCCGTTTCGGCGGTCTTTCTGTTTATCTCAAAATTTCTCATTTTCAACTCTCCTTTTCTCGAAGGATCTCTTTAATTTTTTCGAGCAGAACGTTCATTTGCTCGCGAGTTCCAACCGTTATGCGGTTATATTCACAAATATCGGGAGAAGAAAAGTGTCGTACGAGCACTCCTCTTTCCTTAAGCCCAAGATAAAGCTCCTCGCCGCCGACCTTGTTGCTCTTTGCAAAAATAAAGTTCGCCTTTGAATCGGTAAGTACAAAGCCGAGCTTTACCAGCTCGCTCTCGGTATACTCGCGATTTTCCTCTATTTTCTTGCAATTTTCAACGTAATATTCGTTATCTGCTATCGCCGCGATTCCCGCAACCATGGTAAGTCTGTTTATGTTATAGGGATTCGTCGAATACTTTATCTTCTCAAGATCCGCGATAAGCGCTTCGTTGCCTATGGCAAAGCCGAGTCTTGCGCCCGCCATGGAGCGAGACTTTGAATAGGTACATACCACCAAGAGATTGTCGTATTTTTTAGTAAGCTCTATGCTGCTCTCGGCACCGAAATCAACGTACGCCTCATCTATAAGAACAACTCTGTCGGGGTTTGCCTTGACTATCCTTTCGATCTCGGCGCGTGTAAGCGCTATTCCCGTGGGCGCGTTGGGGTTTGCAATAACCACGTTCGCGTCATTTCCAAAATAGTCCTCAATTCTTATTGAAAAATCCGAGTTTAGCGGAAGCTTTCGGTAGTCCGTACCGTAAAGAGAGGCGTAGACCTGATAAAATCCGTAGGAAATTGCGGGGAATTTAACGGGATGCTCACCCTCGTCGCAAAACGCCATGAAGAAGAAATTAAGTATGTCGTCCGAACCGTTTGACACGAACACATTTTTTCTCT
>JAZQTY010000260.1:0-3664 GCA_045631025.1 Eubacteriales bacterium | reverse complement strand
GGCACAAGGTCTTGTTGCCGGAGTTAATGCCGCGCGAAAGCTTCTCGGGCGTGAGCCGATGGTGCTTCGCCGCGATAACAGCTATATCGGAACGCTTATTGACGACCTTGTCACTAAGGGAACGAACGAGCCTTACCGAATGATGACCTCGCGCTCTGAATACAGGCTCTTATTGCGTCAAGACAATGCCGACACTCGCTTAACTCAAAAAGGCTACGAGGCAGGTCTCGTTACCGAGGAACAATACTCGGCATTTTTGAAGAAGCAAGAGCAGGTTGAAACAGAAATTGCTCGGCTCAACGAAACACACGTTTCCCCTGCAGTCGCCAACCCCCTGCTCGAATCCCTCGGGCTAACAACAATCTCCACAGGATTCTCGCTCGCAGAGCTGTTAAGGCGCCCACAGTTAAACTATTCTCTGCTCGAGTCGATTGACAAAAGCCGCCCCGTACTTCCGCCAAGAGTCATCGACACCGTCGAGGTCACAGTTAAGTATGAAGGCTATATAAAACGGCAAATCAGCGAGGTGAAGCGGCAAGAGCGTCTCGAAACCAAGCAAATTCCCGCAAACGTAGATTATCTTTCAATAAAAGGCTTGCGCATTGAGGCAGCACAGAAGCTTTCCGCCGTCAAGCCTCTCACGATTGGACAAGCATCAAGAATAAGCGGCGTAAATCCTGCCGACATTTCTGTGCTCTTGATTTATTTTGGGATCAAATAATCAAAATGTTTCACGTGAAACATTCAACTGTACTTACGGAGACTTACATGAATTTTACAGAATTTTACAATACCGCCCTTGAAATATGGAGCAAAAATGCTTCTCTGCCGGTTTTAACGGATGAAGCGGCGCGCAAACTATTTGCACTAACCAATCATATGCTTGAAGTCAACAAATCAATGAATTTAACTGCAATCAAGGATGAGGAGTCGATAATCCTCAAGCACTACGCCGATTCCCTTGCCGTAAGCACGTATATTCCTATCGGCTCATCGGTTATAGACGTAGGATGCGGAGCAGGCTTTCCAACGTTGCCATTGGCAATTTTCCGCCCCGACATTTCTGTAACCGCTTTGGACGGCACCGCCAAACGCATAGAATACGTCAAACAAACCGCAAGGCTCTTGGAGTTAACCAATGTAGATGCAATATCATCACGCGCAGAAATACTCGCAAATGACCCGACTTACCGCGAAAGCTTTGACATCGCAACCGCGAGAGCGGTAGCCGCAATGCCGATTCTCGTCGAGCTTTGCCTACCGTTTGTAAGGCTCGGTGGTAGCTTTATAGCAATGAAAGCATCAAAAGGCGACGATGAGGCAAAAATATCAGCAACCGCAATATTAAAATGCGGCGGAAAGTTGATATCGATCAACGAGAAGCCATTGTGCAGTAGAGGCGGAGAAACCGAAAAACGAGTAATAATTTGCGTAAGCAAGGAATCAAAAACTCCCAAAGAGTTGCCGAGACATTATTCAAAGATTAGCAAGAAGCCCCTATGATAGCATTTCACAGCGCGCCGACATTTAGTCGGCGCGCTTTTTGTTTCACGTGAAACAATACATTGCAGCCTAAAGCGTTTCACGTGAAACATTTAAACAAATTGGTGTTTACGTTTCACGTGAAACATTATTCAAAAAATACTTGAAAATCGTCAAATTTCTATTGCATTTCCTTCGCTTTTGTGGTATAATCAATATGTATAAAAGTAAACTCAAATACCAGACGAAAGGAACGACCTAAATGGCAAAAATTATATCGTTTGCTAACCAAAAAGGCGGTGTTGGAAAGACAACCTCTTGTGTGAACGTAGCAGCTTCTCTCGGCTTGCTCGGGCACCGCGTCCTTCTTATAGATCTCGACCACAGGGCAACACGACCAGCGGAGTCGGCGTAACCAAGAGAGGTTTAAGAGGAACAACCAAGGAGCTTTTAAACGGCGAAATGAACGTTAAGGAAATAATCCGCGAGACACCTTACGAGAATCTTTCTGTAATTCCCGCAAACACTACGCTGACAAGCTCCGAATTCGAGCTTTTTGATTTTGACGAAAACGAATACCGCATGAAAAAGGCTCTTGAGGAGGTCAAGGACGATTTCGATTACATACTCATCGACTGTCCGCCTTCCTTGGGACGACTCACCGTAAACGCATTGACTGCGAGTGACAGAGTAATAGTTCCTATGCAGTGCGAATTCTATGCGCTCGAGGGACTTTCCCAGTTGATGATTACCGTAAAGCTTATTCAGAAGCATTACAATCCGGAGCTTTCTATCTGCGGAATACTCGTTACTATGTACAACAGTAGACTTTTGCTCTCGATGCAGGTAATCAACGAGCTGAAAAAGCACTACGATGATAAGCTTTTCAACACCAAAATTTCAAGAAACGTCAAGCTTTCCGAGGCTCCAAGCTTTGGCAAGCCGGTATTTTACCACGACAAGAATTCGAAGGGCGCCAAGGAATATCTTGACGTAGCCAAAGAAATAGTTTCGAGAATATAAGGAGGGAACATTCATGCCAAAGAAGCCCTCGGGACTCGGCAGAGGTCTTGACGATCTGCTTGAGGATAATTCCATGACGTTGAGAGAAAACAGAGGAAAGCCACTCGTTGAGCCGAAGGGAGAGGTGCAAACGCAGGTTTCACCGTCCGTTGCCTCGCTTTACGGAAGCACTCAAAAGTCTCTCTACGACACGAAACCGCGCACACGCAGCGTAAAATCAAACTTTAAAAAATAAACGTATAAAAGGTGGTACGCAAATGGCTAAAAAAATAGGAGGTCTCGGCAGAGACTTTTACTCAATTTTTGACGACAACATTTTAGAATCCAAAAAGGGCGCCGCTGAAAATATAAGAATTTCGGATATCGAGCCCCGTCGCGATCAGCCGCGAAAAACCTTTGAGCGCGAGGCGCTTGAGGTTTTAGCAGACTCTATTGCGGCATACGGTGTGCTTCAGCCGATAATCGTTCGTGAAAATCCCGTTGCGGAGGGCACTTACGAGATCATCGCCGGCGAGCGCCGTTGGAGAGCCTCAAAGATGGCAGGACTTACCGAAATCCCCGCAGTTATTTTTGACGGCGACGAATTGAAGGCGGCACAGGTCGCACTTATTGAAAACATCCAGCGCGAGGATCTCAATCCCGTCGAAGAGGCTATGGGATACGGCGCACTTATCGACAAATTCGGACTCACTCAAGAGCAAGTCTCAAAGCAGGTAGGTAAGAGCCGTCCTGCGATTGCGAATATGCTCCGTCTTTTAGAGCTTCCACGAGAGGTTTTGGACATGCTCAAGGAGGGAACTATCTCCGCAGGACACGCGAGAGCGCTTCTCGGACTTGGTAGCGAGGAGCTTATGATAGAGTACGCCAACAAAATCGTTGAGCGTTCGCTCTCCGTCCGCGAGGTCGAGTCTCTCGTTCAGCGTATTAACAACCTGCGCGCCGAACCTGATGAAGAAAAGATACATCCCCAAATAAAGGCTCATATGAAGGAGCTTGAGCGCAGAGCTATGTCGACGCTTGGCAGAAAGGTTCGAATTTCGCGTTCTACTCACAAAAAGGTAATAGAAATTTCTTACAGCGACGACGAGGACCTTGAATCGCTCCTCACCTCACTTTGTGGAAATACCATTTTCGACGAAGAAGTCGGAGGCCAAGCGGT
>JAZQTY010000259.1:0-14112 GCA_045631025.1 Eubacteriales bacterium | reverse complement strand
CTTCAAGATTAGATATCCCTCCAACTTCGAGTTGGTAAGGTCACTTGCAGACTACAAGTTTGATAGGTCGGAGGTGTACGCACAGTAATGTGTTTAGCTGACCGATACTAATAGACCGAGGGCTTGAACCTTTACGGTTCATAGCTGTTACAATTTAGAATACTTGAGTTTCGCTTTCTTCCTCCATTTCCTTTATTCGGTTTTCAACGGACATAACTTATTACAAAAGGACAACTTGCGTTGTCCTTTTTGCTTTTTGGAGGAAATATGTATAAGGCTATATTGTTTGACCTTGACGGAACCTTGGTTCCGATGGATATGAATGTTTTTACAAAGTCATATATGAAAGCTATCAGCGCAAAATTCGTTGCGATGGGCGTCCCGCTCGAAGCGTTTATGGACACGCTTTGGAAGGGCGTTGGCGCAATGATGAGAAACGACGGTAAAGAAAAAAACTCCGTTGTTTTCTGGGAGCAATTCAGAGTTGCGTTTGGCGGTGACGTTAGGGTTTACGAAAGAGAGACAAATCCCTTCTACGACAACGAATTTAACGAATTAAGGGCGGTAACGGCTCCTAATCCATTGGCACGTAAGGCGATTGAGCTTGCGCATGGAGACGATCGACGCGTTGTCCTTGCTACTAATCCTATTTTTCCTCGAAACGCGCAGGTAACCCGTATGAAGTGGGTTGGACTTCAGGAGTCGGATTTTGATTTTATAACGGACTACGAGACTGACAGCTTTTGCAAACCAAATCCCATGTATTACTTATCAATATGCGAGCGACTTGGAGTTAAGCCCGAGGAATGCCTTATGGTCGGCAATGACGAGAGCGATGATATGAAGGGCGCGTCGCGCGCCGGCATGGATTGCTTTTTGGTCACCGATTGCCTTATACCTTGCAAGGATTTTGAGTGGCAGGGTGAGCGCGGCAGCTTCGAAGATTTAATTAAAAAGCTTGAATCCCTTTAATTATTAGCAGAAATAATTTGTGTAAAAATAATTTTTACGCAAGTTGTTTCTGCTTTTTCGTTTTATTGGACATACTATTTTTTAAACGGAGGATTTAGATATGTGTACTGCAATTGCTATAAATTTTGACGGTCTTTATTTTGGAAGGACGATGGATATAGAATTTGATTTTGACGGGCGGATAGTTACCGCGCCGCGAAGATTTTTATTTTCGGAGAAAAATGCGGAAGGTCTGTCCGTTCATTACGCCGTTACGGGAATGGCACGTGTAGTGGACGGTTACCCGCTTTTTGCCGATGCCTTTAACGAAACGGGGCTTTGCATGGCGGCGCTCAACTTTCAAAGGACGGCGAGATATTTTGATGTCTGCTCTGATTTTTCGCTCAACCTCTCTCCCTTCGAGCTTATTCCTCATATTCTTGGAAAATGCGCAAATATTGCAGAGGCGCGTGAAGAGCTATCGAAAATAAGAATGGTGGACGTTCCTTTTTCAAGGGATATTCCGAACACGCCGCTTCACTGGATAGTGTCCGATAAGAGCGGGAGCATAGCGGTAGAGCCGACGGAAAAGGGGCTTTTAATATACGACGATAAATTTGGTATTCTTACGAATGAGCCGCCGTTTCCGTTTCATGAGCAAAATGTAAGACTTTATTCTCACTTAACGGCGAATAGCTTTAAGGAGAGCGGAATTGGTTACGGTACGGGTGCTTTGGGGTTGCCCGGAGATTGGTCGTCCCCGTCGCGATTTGTTAAGGCGGATTTTGTGAGACGAAATGCAGAGGTCAGCCGCTGCGCAACGCAGAGCGAGTGCGTGGAGTGCTTTTTTTCACTTCTCGGAGCGATTTCCGTGCCGCGCGGAGCAGTAAAGGCAAGCGACGGAAAACCGCACTTTACGCATTATTCATGTTGTATGGACGTACAGAACGCAATTTATTATTGTAAAACCTACGGAAAAACGGCCGTTTCAGTGTATCCCGTGAGTAAAAGGCTCACTGAAGGGGTCGATTTGAATTGACACGGACTTGACACGGCTCTTGAAATGTGATATAATCAACTGAACTTTATTTTTGAGGTGGATATTATGTCAAGAATATATAACTGCACGGATGAGCTTATAGGAAAAACTCCGTTGCTTCGCCTTTCTCGCATAGAAAAAGCCTTGGGACTTGACGCGGAAATCGTTGCGAAGCTTGAATGTTTTAACCCCGCAGGCTCCGTTAAGGACAGAGCCGCGAAGGCTATGCTCGACGCGGCAGAGGAAAAAGGAGAGCTTACCCATGGCTCGGTGATCATCGAGCCGACGTCGGGGAATACGGGTATAGGTCTTTGCTGTGTGGCGGCGACGAGAGGCTACAAGGTCATTATCGTCATGCCTGATACCATGTCAGAGGAACGACGCAAGCTTATGAGAGCCTACGGCGCGGAGCTTGTGCTGACGGACGGATCTCTCGGTATGGCGGGCGCTATTGCAAAAGCCGAGGCGCTTGCAAAGGAAATTCCAAACAGCTTTATTCCCAATCAGTTTGAAAATGCAGACAATGCGCGCGCACATTTTCTCTCGACGGGACCTGAAATATGGGAGGACACGGACGGAGAGGTGGATATTTTCGTCGCGGGAGTCGGTACGGGAGGAACGGTTACCGGCGTCGGTGAGTATTTGAAGTCCAAGAGGCGTGACGTTCGTATAGTGGCGGTTGAACCGCAGGGCTCGCCGTTTTTGTCCGAGAGCCGCGCAGGCGCGCACAAGCTTCAGGGAATAGGCGCGGGATTTGTGCCGAAGGTGTTGAATACGAAAATTTACGACGAGATAATAACCGTTGGTGACGGTGAGGCTATGGATATTGCGCGAATGGTTGGCACGAGTGAGGGGGTGCTCGTAGGAATATCCTCGGGTGCGGCGCTTGCGGCGGCAGTTAAGCTTGCAAGGAGAGAGGAAAATCGCGGTAAGCGCATAGTTGTATTGCTTCCCGACACGGGCGACCGATATCTCTCAACCGAGCTTTTTGACAGATAAGAGGTGACTTATGTTAGAATACGAAATACATTCGGTCGAGGAGCATCAGCTTCCCGACTGTCTTAAAACGCTGCACGCCGCGTTCGGCGAGAGCGCGAAGATATACGGATATACGCGAGAGACGTATCCGTCGAGCGGAGCGTTTGTAACTCTTGAGGATTTGGCAGAAGCCAAAGAACGGGGAGTACATATGTACGCGGCTTACGTTGACGGAGTAGTCGCGGGATACGTTCAGCTCGAAAAGCTTGAAACGGGCGTATATGCATTCCGCCGCTTTGCGGTGCTTCCGCAGTATCAAAAGCTCGGAATTGGCAGAGCGCTCGTGTCGCATTGCCGCGCTCGTGCAGAGCTGTACGGCGGAAAGAAGCTGACGTTAATTATGATAAATCAAAATCAGAGGCTCAAGGATTTTTACGCAAGCAATGGCTTTCGCGTCGTTCGCGTTGCGAAGGACGAGTCCTATCCATTTGAATACGCGGTCATGGAGCTTGAGCTTTAATTTGTTCGCACGCTTTATTTATATAAAAAAGGTCGATTCACTTAAGGTGAACCGACCTTTTTTGCGGTTGTATTATTTAGATTTGCCATTATTCCTTTGTATGTGAAAGCTCGTATTTCGTAAGAAGCAGAGAGACGGCAAAGCCTGCGAGCAAAAGGGCCACGCCTATTATTATAACCGCAATCGGCAGAGAGCTTTCCGCGCTCCAGGTAAGGTACAATTCGTACATATCGGTGTTTACGAACATCGAGGCAATAGAGCCGAAGGAAAGTCCGGTTACCGCAAAGAATGCGGTGTGCTTATGCTTTGAAAGTATTGCGGAGAAAAGCTTTGACATCGAGACAAGTCCTATTATGAAGCCTATTCCGAGGCAAGCGTAGAGAAGCACGACTATGGGGTTGCCGAAAATATATTCGGAGTGCAGGCTATTGAGTATCGGCTTGAACTGTCCAAACGCCATGAGAATTGCCGTTGCGCTGAGTCCGGGCACTATTTGTGTGATGGAAACGAGGAAGCCAAGCGGGAGATACGACGCAAAGAGCCACCAGGGGAAGCTCGTATAGGTTGCGGCAGACTCACTTTCAGCAGACGAAAGAAGAATGGATACGACGCCTATAGCGAGAGGAATCAAAAAACCGATTATCAAAAGAACGATGCGCGGGGGAGTTATTTTAGCTCCCTTTATTTCTTTCGTTATGGCAGGTACTGCTCCGAGCATCAGACCTACGAATAGGCATATAAGCTGGAACAGGTACATCTCAAAAACGCTTTGTATAACGAGGAAGCCCGCTGCAAAGCCGATAACTACCCCAATGCCTATTGGTAAAAGGAACGCAAAGCAACGCTTGAAATCAGTGAGAATATTTCCAATAGCGTAAAGCATGCCGGTATAAAGCCCGAAGATTATTGCGATAGTAGAGCCGCTGATGCCGGGAACTATAACGGCAAGACCTATAAATATACCCAGAATAAAGGCAATTATAAAGCTTTTGGTTGAATGCTTTTTAATTACTATTTCATTTTCGGTTGAATTTTTTTTGATATTCATCGCTTACTCACCTTTAGTTTAATTTTAAAGCTCGGTTACCGTATCTTCAATAGAACGGGATTCAAAATGGAGGGGAAGGGGCTCTGCGTCGTCTGCAGGATAGCCTATTGGGATAAGGGCTGTGACGGTTACGTTTTCGGGCAATCCAAGCGCTTTCTTTACGTCGTCGGGATTAAAATATGCGACCCAGCACGTGCCGAGGCCGAGCTCGGTCGCCGCAAGCATCATATGAGTTCCGACGATAGCGGCGTCAGTTTCTCCCGAATGAACACCCTGTGCGAGCTTGTTTTGCCAGCAACGGTCGCCGTCGTAGCAGAGCACGAGAACGGTGGGGGCGCCGAATGTGAAGCGGCAAACAGATGCAAGTGCCTGTCGGCTTTCAACGGAGCTTGCTACGTATATTCTTTGAGGCTGAAAGTTCCTTGCGGTCGGAGCGCAAAGCCCCGCCGCAAGCACTGCCTCAAGCTTCTCCTTTTCTATCGGCTCGTTTTTGTACGAGCGAACGGAATATCTGGCTTTTATAAGTTCTGAAAAATTCATGAGTTCTCCTTTATTAACCGAAGGTGCAATACATGTAAGCTTCGACGAAGCCGTCGTGCGTGGGCGTGAGGAATTTGAGTCTGTACGTACCCGCGCCGTAGCTTTCACCCTCGGAAAGCGCTGTGCCGTCCTCTCTTTGAACGGTAGCGCCGTCAGCGGGGTAGCCCTTTGCAAGAACGCCGTGAAGCAGCTCCTTCTCTATTTCCTCATAGGTGTAGGTGCTCTTCTTAATGTCACTTTGCGTCCACTCCGCAAGCTTTATGTCATAGCTTAATACGAGATTTTCGCCGTCAAGCCGTACGTTTACGTCCATATAATCCGACTCAATAGTGCCCTCGTCTGCCGAATAGAAGGCAACGGGAGTCATTTCGGTGACTCTTATGCCCTCGTCGGCGGTTGCTATGTATGCAACGACTACGTACTCACCCTCGCTGAAATATTCGGGAACGCTCAGCGATGCGTCCGACGTCATTGAAACCCCAAACGAGCCCTTGCCCGTGTATTCAACGGGATCACTCGCAGCTTGCTCAAAAGGAACTACGTTCACCTTACTTATGCTTCCGTCCGCGAGCTTCAGCGCAAGACCGAGGCGAAGCTCGTAGGTCATACCTTCTTCAAGCAAAGACGTGTCCTTTATTTCAAGGGAAATTCCGCTTGACGTTATAACTCCGTTTGCATAAGAGTTGCTTCCCATGTGCTTGGAGGTTATTGCGGTAAGTGTTTCGTTTGCGGAAATTTTGGTACCGAGGGATATGCTATCTGCGTCCTTGTATTCGTTGTAAATAGCGTATACCTCGTCATATCTTTCTTCAAGAACGGAAATTGCCGCGGCAGTATTGTCAATAGAATTGAGCTTGTATCCGTTGAAGGTCGTGTAATCCCCGAAATCCTCGCTCATAAGCTGCGCGTAATTGTAAAGCTCAATAACCGTTTGTGTATTTGCGTAGAGGGTAACACCTTGAGAGCCAAGATAAGCAAGGAGCTTTGAATAGCCCTCCGTGAAGCTGTCGGCAGCTACCTCAAATATAAGCTTACCGACGTAGCAGTCGCCGTGGTATTCGGGGCTGTACGAAACCTCGGCTTCAACGAAGCCTATTTCGTCGTTTATTTTTGAAAGAGGCGCGAGATACGTGCCGTTTGAAAGCTGCGCACCTGCGATATAATTATCCCCACGCACCATATGAACGATACCGGAGCCGCCGTATTCCTCGCTGTACACCTTGGATACGTTATTCGCGCCCGTGACCGCTATATTGTCAAGTCCCGATAAGATATTTGAGGTATGAACGGTAATGAGCATGGGAGAGCTCTCTGGGTTGAGTAAACCGTGATGGCTATACTTTGTCGTGCTGACGGCATCTCTTTCCTCGTTGGGAAGGAAGAATTCGTATCTGTCGTCTACCGACGTGGTTCCGTCATTGTTGATGGTCGCCATTCCTCGGTATGCAAGTCCGTCTTTAACAACGCCTATGTCGAAGAACACTCCGTAGTCGCGAAGGTCAAATCGATTCATTGTCCAATATCCAAGTGATTTATCCGCGATAAAGTAATCGTTGAAGCCGCCGGAATTTTGATACATATATTCGTATCTCTCTCCGGGAATACACTTGTTTACTATTTTTCCCGTTGTTCCGTCGTCGTAGGACATAAACGAGTACATCTCGTATATGTTTTTGCCCGACTCGTCGGTGTAGCGGAGGCTGACGTGAACGTCACCCCAATCGCCTATCTCAATGACGATATCCGAGCTTTCGGTAACGACGAGCATTATTTTTCTGCCGGTAAGAGCATTGACACTTACCCATTTTCCCGTAACGCCAACGTCCTTTTTGAGCGTTGCAATAGTTTGTGCAAACTCAACTGCGTCATTGTCTATCGGATCAATGAATTGCGTGTAGCTGTCTTTGAGGTCGGAATACGCGCCGAATTCCGACCAAGTTACCTTATCAGAGGTAAAGTCGCAGGAAAGCCTTGAGATGGTATTTGCGTTGGTAGAGCCAAGGCTTGAATACGTAATTCCCGAATCGGGAGCAGAGAGCAGATTGAAGCCGAGTGAACTCCAGACGTCTGCCTTCTGACCTATGAGATTTTCGTCAAGACGCTCGCGCGCAAGAAGAATTTTTGCGCCTTCCGTGCCCTTTGCGCTGCCGCCGAACAAAAAGCCGCAGCCTGAAAAAATTACCGTCATTGACGAAAGCAGACACAGACAAAGCACGGTAGCAATAAGGTTTTTGAGAATTTTTTTCATACTTTTACCTCCGTTTTGGATTTATATTTTCAAGGATTTACCGCGGGCGGTGCGTCTTTCTATTGCGCTCATAACGCGCGGGCGGTTATACCTTTGTACTACTATAAATTGAGAATCGAATAATATTGCGGCAATCGCCGATATGAGAAATATCGGGAGTTTTCCCCATAAGAGGGAAAACAAGAGCGTCGAAAGGGAGATAATTACGTTTATCCAGTGGTCCGTTTCCGATTTGCACATAGTATTTGCGATTTCGGGGAGAGTGTGGTTTTTTACATCGTATGCGTCGGGATCGTACGTAAGCACCTTTTCCTTCCACTTTCGTACCCGTAGGAGCTTATATATTCTTTTTTCAAAGGGAAGCTCACGGAAAAAACGTTGATTTCTGTGTATTTTAAAAAGCTTTGTTACGTTTCCCATGATAATTCGCAGCCATAGGTGATACATAACCGTAAATGCTGTTACTCCCGTCCACAGTGAAACGGCATTTCTAAAAAAATTACCGTAATACAGAATAAAGCATATGAGTGATATTACAAGCGTCGCGCCAATCACGCAGTACATAAAAATAGCCGAGCCGCTTTTTTTCTTTTTTTGTCTCTTTTGCTCTTTGTTGAGTTGCATATTGACTCCTTAAGTACGCAGATTTTTAGTCATCGGAACGTGAGGGTGATTTTGCTCGTACTCTATCTCGCCACATACGGTATATCCCGAGAACTCGTAAAATTCTTTTGCGTGATATTGAGAATGCAGAGAGATTTTTTCTCCACTCTTGCTTGCGACGTATTCTTCCGCAGCCTTCAAAAGGCGGCTGCCGAGCCCTTGACCGCGGTACTTTTTCAGCACCGCAAGGCGACCGAAGAAGTATTCCTTACCGTCGGGTTTGGGAAAGACGCGGCAGGTGGCAATGGGCTTGCTGTCCTCATACATTACGAAGTGTGTGGCAACAGAGTCATTTTCGTCCTCCTCGTCAATAAATCCCTGCTCGCGGACGAAAACGGCAATGCGAATGTCCATGGCGTCACTTGGGAGAGAGTCAAAAATTTTGATTTTCTTCATTTTGATATTCCTTTTTACCATATAAAAGGCAGCAGTCTGTATTTAACTCTTTTTTTGTACTCCGCGTAGCCGTCAAGCCCATCGGTAAGCACCTTTTCCTCGTTGATTATACGCGTTACTATGACGATAGGATAAATCGCGAACGGTATAAGCCCCCAGAACGAGCCGAGAATGAGGGGAATTGGGAGAAACATCAAAAGTGTTGCAAGATACATTGGATGCCGTACTACGCCGTAAAGTCCCGTAGAGATAAGCTTTTGGTTTTCCTGAATTTCAACCGTGCGCGACAGATACGCGTTTTCGCGCATTACTTCGGCATACATTGCATAGCCCGCAAGAAAGAGAACTGATGCAAGTATTACGAGCCAAAGGGGAACACTTGACCAGCCGAATCGGAAATCAAGCGCGCAGAGCACGAAACCGACGGGGAACATAAGTCCCGAGAGGGCTACCACGCCTTTTTGTGCCGCTTCCTTTTCCTTGTTGTTAAGTCTTTTTTGAAGCAGGTTTGGAGAAGCAAAGAGCAGAATGACACCCATTATAAGCATTGGGGTGAAAAGCAGTGCCATAAAGAGGTACGCGCCGGGGTATAAAAGCGTCCACGCGGGCAAAAACAGAAGTGCGCCCACGAGTACGATTCCGAATAAAAATTTTACGAGTGCGCTAATCGCCAATCGCATAACGGAACCTCCTTTTTTGTTGAATTAATAATTTGCGAACCACTAATCGTTTTTAACCGCCGAGATCCCGCCTGCGATATGCTTGGCGCTTTTTCGCCCGTGTCATCTATACATTACGGTATCGGTTTTGTTTGTAAGTATATAAACGTAATACATGCACTTTCCTGCGTAATTATCAGAATTATATAAAGGCTATAAATAAAAGATGAGCTTATTCAATTTTTTCTTCTTCAAATACAGATTTAAAGCCAAGCTCATTTTTACTGTTAAGGCTTTCTTGGGGCAAGTATTTACGCATTTTAAGCAACGAATACACGATTGGTTAGTTATTCCGTAATCTATTGCGCTGCTTGAACAGACTTCCTTACAAGTATTGCAGCCGTCGCAATTTGCACTCCTTTTTATTTTCAATCCCAGCCGGCTTCTCCATTTTGGGAAAATATTTGCCAAGGGATTTTTGTATAGCGACGGTAGTTTTACAGGTGTGGGATTTTTCACCTTGTTTACAATCGAGGCGAGCTTCTCATAATCAGAAAAGCGTGAATCGTATTCAATATAAGAGTGTTTTGTAGGTACGTATGCTGCTGCTACTATGGTTTTACCATGCTTTTTTTGAATTTCGTAAAGTACGTTCCCATGACACATTTTCCCGTATGTTGCAATAGCGGTGAGATTTTCTACCGTAATCTTATTTAAAAATTTCTTTACCGCTTCGGGTATATTCTGGCAGTGAACGGGAAATACGAGCACAAGGCTTTGATAGCTGAAAGTGCCGCTTTTTTCAATATTTATGAGGGGAAACCCCAGTTCACTTGAAAAATATTCTGCAATTAGCCTGCTTTCGTCGGTATTTGAATAATATGCTACGGCATTCATTTGAAATAATCCTTCATAATTTCACATTCGGGTATTTCGTCAAGAGAAAAGCCGAGAGACGCTTTCAGCTCTGCTATCGCGTTCTCGCGAGACAGATTTTTGCTTCTGCTTGCAATAGAAATTTCAAGCGCACTGAATGGTATCATGCTGCTTCTCATGTGATAAAATCTTACGAATTGGGAGTGCTCCTTGCATTTTTCAATTTTACAGCTCGTATGAAGAGCCTTGTTCTGTTCGTCGGGTGCAACCCAACCGCACTCTTGTATAATCGTATCCTTTGTTTTGCTCCAATTGTAAGCACCGCCGCATATCTCGTCAAAGTCAACCTGCACGAAAGCGGGAATATTTCCCGACCGAGAGGACGCGCGAATCGCTTTTTTGAGCGGTTCTAATATTTCGGGAGCTTCCTTTATAGACTCGCAAATATTGTAAACAAGGGGATTTGAGTATCCTGCTAGGTTCTTTATTTTGTTATCTCCGTACGCCAGTTGCTTCATGGTAGCGAGAGTGTGGAACTGTCCTTTTTTCAGCGGGGGATGGAGTGACAATACCCGTCCTACGTTAAAAAGAAAATTCAAAGCCTTGTTTTCCGCAAATGAGTAAGCGGCTTTTGGTGCCATGTGATTGAAATAAAGCCCCAGCATTTGTGCGGGCTCGTTTCCCGCTACGAAATAAGGTACTTTGTTTATAACTAGCTCGGGATAAAACAGCACGTATGCGAGAGATGGACACGCGCAGGTGTTCTCGCTTAAGGAATGCAGCTTGCGGTATATTTTCTTTAAGTCGTTGTTTGACACTCTTCGGCTTATAAATTCTACCGAATCAAGCTTGGATTTTGCGTTTTCAATGCTTTTTTTCGCGCACTCGGACATATAGGGGATTTCCCAAGTAAGTGCCAACACGCGTAGATTTAATACCTTTGAGAGGTAATAGAGAAGATATGTAGAGTCCTTTCCGCCTGTATAGAACACGGCAACGTCAAAGCGAGATTTTTTTGATTTTGGAAAGGAGTTCATGATAGGAACGATGCTTTTTAGTTTTTTTGTCTGCTCGGCAGACTGACATATAGGGCATTTTCCGTTCGAATCGAATTCAAGACCGGGAATCATAAAATCGTTTGCTACGCACGTTTTACAAAATCTCGCTTCGTCAATAGATGCGGGGATTGCTTTCTTGTTCTCGGCTTTGACTATCTGGAAGCCGACGAGTGTTCCGAGAGTATCGACCTCCGAAGCGGTCAGCTCGCAAGGCAATTTTTCTATAATTCTTTTTTGGTGTTTTGAAACCTTAATGCTGTTTTTAAACAGGTAAGGTTGATTTCGTAAGCCGTAGTATTTTAAAAAATTGTTTTCAAGCTGCCATCTGCTTTGTATGTCGTACATGTTTTTATCTCCTAGGGTCGTCTTGTTAGCGACACGACACTTTCGACGTGCCCTGTCCTTGGGAACATATCGACGGGTTGAACCGCGCCTATGTCATACCCCATTTCTCTGAACCAAACGCAGTCGCGCGCAAGCGTGGTTGCATCGCAGGAAACGTAGACTACTCTCGGTACTCCGAGAGACGCAAGACACTCTACAAGCTCTTTCGTGCTGCCCTTGCGCGGGGGATCGATTACGACTACGTCGGGGCACTTTCCGCCCGTCGCGTTAAGTACCGTTTGCGGTTTTGAAGCATCACCGCAGAAAAATTTTGCGTTGGTAATGCCGTTGTATTCCGCGTTTTGTTTTGCGCATTCAACCGCGCCCTCTACTATTTCAATTCCAATGAGCTCGCGGACGGAAGCCGCCATCGAAAGTCCAATTGTGCCCGTGCCGCAGTAAAGATCGGCTAAAAGCTCCCCGCCCGAAAGCGCGGCAGAGTCTCTTGCGCGTGAGTAAAGAAGCTCCGCGCCACGACGGTTGACCTGATAAAAGGAGTCGGGAGAGATGCGAAAGCGAAGTCCGCAGAGCAGGTCCTCTATGTACGCCTTGCCGTAAAGAGTCCTATACTTTTTACCAAGCACGACGTTTGTGTTTTCCGTGTTTTCATTAAGCATTACGCTTACTATATTGGGAAAACGGCGGACTATCTCGTCCGTAAATTGCTTTTCATGGGGAAGCGACGAGCCGTTTACCACCATGCAAAGCATAACCTCGTCGGTCGCGGCGGCTATTCGCAGATAAATATGGCGTAAGTCGCCCTTGCCGCTTATCTCGTCGTAAGCCGATATGCCGAGCTTATCGCAAATCGCACAGACCTCTTTGGTAATATCCGCAAAGATAGGGCTTTGTATCGAGCAATTATCTACGGGAATGACCGTATGCGTTTTTGAAGCGTAAAAGCCCGAGCGCATGCCACTTTTGGTTTTTATTACGGGATACTGCGCCTTGTTGCGGTATCCGTTCGTCTGCATAGTGCTTATTACGTCAAGCACCGTCACGTCGGGAAGCCCCGCTTTATCGAACGCCGAGCGCACGTGGTTTTTCTTAACCGACAGCTCGTGCTCGTAGGTTACGTGTCTATATACGCAGCCGCCGCATGAAAGGGGAGCGGTACAAAACTCGTCAATCTCGCGATACGCCGACGGGGAGAGGACGGCGTCAAGCCGTCCCACAGCGTAGCTTTTGTTGTCTTTGATTATGATTGTGCGCACACGGTCGCCCGTGACCGCGCCCTTGACGAACACGACCTTGCCGTCAGCGCGTCCGATGCCGCAGCCAAGGTTGTTTATATCCGTTACGTCAAGCTCTAAAACGTCGCCTTTTTTCATGGTTTTTATGAAATATAAAATTCCTTTCCGTCGTCAAGGCGAAGCGCGCCAAGACTCTCTCCGAATGCCGCGCCGCAGTCGATGAGTATTCCGTATTCGCCGCGATAGATCTTTCCGTTCTCCGCGCCGTCAACGGTGTACGTGGGAACGTGTCCCGCAACCACTGTCGCATCGTCAAAATACTGCCTGTCAGGGTCGATAGGCTCTGAAATAAAGTCCTCGGGCATGTAGTCCTCAAGAGGCGTGTCAGGATCGAAATCGGCAATTCCGGCGTGAACGAGAATGAATTTTTTGCCCTTTACGTCTGCCTCCTCGTAAAGCGACATTTCCGCAAGATAGTCAAGCACGCCCTCTCTCATTTCCTCGTCGAGCGCACGGAAGCCCTCGATGGTTTTCTGACCGCCGTCCTGCATCCACTCCGCCATTTCGGAGAGCGCTTCGGGATCGGGAGTCTCGCCACCAAGCATTTTATTAAGCTCGGTGAGAAGTCTGTACGCCTTGTAATCTCTGTCACCGAGTATCGGAATGACGTTATATCTCATGCTGAGGTCGCAAAGAAGCTCGATGGGCTCGTCTCCGTGGTCGACGATATCTCCGAGAACGTACATAACGTCATCGTCGTGAAACTGTATTTCTTTAAGAAGCTTCCTAAATTTGTCGAAGCAGCCGTGTATATCCGAAACAACGTAAGTCATGGTAAATTTCCTCCGTTTATATAGTTACATAAGTTTAATTTTATTGCTGTGATAAACGTCACAGACGATTTTTGAATCTGCCTCGAGTAGCATTTCCACGAGAGCTGTGCAAACGGGATTTTCTGTATAAAAATGTCCCGCCTCAATTAGATTTATTCCCATGTCGGGGGCGTCCGCCATGGCGTGATACCCGAGTCTACCGCTGATATACGTGTCAGCGCCTGCGGCAATTGCTGCGCCAATATCGTCTCCGCCCTCGCCTCCAAGCACCGCCACGCGACGGCAGGTCTTGCCGCAATCGGAAAGCAGGACTCCGTCAGCGCCGAGTAAATCCTTTACCGAGAGGGCTAATTCTTCGGCGGTCATTTGCGTGGGCAGATCTCCCACGCGACCTATGTCACACTCCCCGAAAACGGTTACGTTTTCGAGCGAAAGAAGCGCGCAAAGGCAGTCGTTGACTCCGCCGTCGAGCGCGTCAAGGCGCGTATGGAAAGAGAAAACGGAAATGCCGTGCGTTATTAGCTTTACCGCCTTTTCTGCGATGTAATTTTCGTCGTTTATTGATTTAAGTCCTTTGAAAATAAATGGGTGGTGAGAAACGATAACGTCGTATTCTCCTTTAATTGCCGTATCTACGACCTCGCTTGTAACGTCGAGTGCGACGAGTGCGCGGCGAACGGCTCTATCTCCGTCGGGACAGCACATAAGTCCATCGTTATCCCACTC
>JAZQTY010000258.1:0-5158 GCA_045631025.1 Eubacteriales bacterium | reverse complement strand
ATCTTTTCCCCGATTATAAGGAATTTTTGAAGAGAGTACATCAAAGAAATTTAAAGATAACGCTCAACCTTCATCCTGCCGACGGAGTTCGTTATTTTGAGGATGCATATAATGAAATGGCGACAGCCTTGGGTATAGATCCCGAAAGTGAGCAGCGTATTCCTTTTGATTTCACGTCCGATGATTTTATAAACGCCTATTTTAAAATTTTGCACAAGCCCTATGAAATGAACGGAGTTGATTTCTGGTGGATAGATTGGCAGCAGGGAACACAAAGCGCTATGCCGGGACTTGATCCGCTTTGGACGCTTAATCATTATCATACTCTTGACAATTCAGCGGAGCATGCTCCCCTTATACTTTCCCGATATTCGGGTATCGGCTCTCACCGTTATCCTATCGGCTTCTCCGGAGACACGGTCGTTTCCTGGAAATCTCTTGAATTTTTGCCTTATTTTACTGCAATGGGAACCAACGCGGGCTACACTTGGTGGAGTCACGATATCGGTGGGCACATGAAGGGGATCAAGAATGATGAGCTGTATATGCGCTACGTTCAGTTTGGCGTGTTCAGTCCTATAAACAGACTTCACTGCGTAAGCTCAAAATTGGTGACTAAAGAGCCGAGTGTATATATGAACGGAACGGGACTTATCGCAGAGGAGTTTTTGCGTCTGCGCCATAAAATGATACCATTCCTTTATTCCGCGTCTTACGAGACGCACGTAAACGGAAGAGCGCTTATTGAGCCTATGTATTACGCGTATCCAAACGACGAAGAGGCATATTCTTGCGACGGACAGTATATGTTCGGTGATCAGCTCATCGTAGCGCCGATAACCAAGTCGGGAGATACAAAGGGCTTTTCCCACAAAAAGGTATGGCTTCCCGAGGGAAGATGGACGGACATCTTTACGGGCGATGAGTACGACGGCAACGGCTGGACGGACATGGTGCGTTGGAGAGATAATCTCCCTGTGCTTGCCAAGGAAGGCGGTTTCTTTGTGCTTGATGAACGTAGACATACAAACAGCATTGAAAATCCTGATGATCTGGCGGTTTTGGTTTTCAATGGCGACGGTGAGTATACGTTGCATGAGGATGCGGAAAGCGGATTTTCACACACCCGCTTTGTGTCTGCTTATGCCGACGGTGTCCAAAGCGTTGAGTGGTCAACGCACGGAGACGGAAGCACGAGCGGGATACGAACCTATCGAATGCAATTCAGAAATATCCTGCGCGGAGAGGTTCGGGTATATGCCGACGAAAAGGATATAGCCTTTGATACGGAAGAGGACGGCTATATTACGGTGATTTTTGAGGGCATACCGAACGCCCGCAAGTATCGCATTGAGGTCAGCTTTGATAGGGATAGAAATGCATATCTCATGGCAAGGACGGTGTACGTTCTTCAAAGGCTTGAGCTGACACACGAGCATAAGCTCAAGCTATATAAGGCTATGAGAAGCGGAACGCGCGAGGAATGCGCTGATTTTATAGAAAGCGATATATTGCTTACAAAGGCTGAAAAAATGAGACTTTTGGAGGCAAGGTAAGCATAGAAAGGATATACGATGGATAGAAAATACGGATATTTCTCCGAGGACGGAAAGCGTTATAATATAATTACACCGAACATACCGCGAAATTGGTATAACTATATATGGAATGACAGATATATAACCTTTACCTCGCAGGTGGGCGCGGGAGAGAGCTTTTTGCAGGACGCCTTGGGCAGGAGAATAGGACTTGTTAAGGATAGGATGTTTTTCGTGCTTGAAGAGGACAAAACCTACGGAATATGCGGACTTCCCGTAAATGAGGAAAGAGACGAATACTTGTGCGTGCACCAAAGAGGCGCAAGCTGCGTTCATACCAAAAAGAACGGATTGGTATCTGCGGTGGAGGTGACAGCTCCGAGAGAGGGCGCCTGCGAGCTGTGGCGCGTAAAGATAAGAAATATATCCGATACGGTAAGAAATATAAGCGTTGTAAGCGCTTGCGGCTCGGGCTTTGATGAGGAATACACCCGTCAGGGCTATAATATGGCGGTTGCTGACCTTGATAAGGAGCTTGGCGCGATAGTCACGAGCAGATATATTGAATTCGAAGAGAAGGGTAAGAAAAAGACATATGCATTTATGGCAATGTCTGAACAGCCCGATGCTTACGATTGCACCTATAATTCGATAATAGGACCCTACGGATCCTTTTCACACCCGGTGTTTGCAGACAGAGGAGGACTTTCAGACAGCCCCTGTTGCGGCGAGAAGCTGGCTTTCGCTCTTGAAAAAAAGCTGACGCTTTTGCCTGATGAGGAAAGGGAGATGGTGTTTGTGCTGGGTATAGCCTTCTCTGAGGACGAGGTGAAGGACAGCATAGCTCGTTATGCTGATATTCAAGCCTATGCAAGAGAGCTGTCAAACACGCTTGTCAGCTTTGAGAAGGAGACGGAGCAGGTAAGCATCAGCACACCCGATGAGAAGCTCAATCATACCTTTGAATGGCTCAAGCACCAAAGTAATATGGGAGCACGCTGGGCGAGAGTAAGGCATAACGGTTATCGGGATATTACCAGCGACACCGATTGCCTTGCCGCTATAAATCCCGAGCTTGCCCTTGAACGCTTTTTAAGGATACTCACATATCAGTATCCCAACGGCTACGCTCCGAGAACCTTTAAGGACGGAGCGATACAGGACAAAAACTTCGCGGATAATACCGTGTGGCTGAATTTCACCGCCGCTTCTATCATAAAGGAGCTCGGACGAAAGGATATACTTGATATACAGGTCCCCTATAACGACGGTACGGTGGGAAGCGTTTACGAGCATCTTTACCGTTCTGTAGAATTTCTTTATAACTTCCGCGGACATCACGGACTCGTGCGTATATGGGGCGGAGACTGGAACGACTGCATGAACACCGCGGGACTTAAAGGAAAGGGCGTCAGCGTTTGGCTGAGTATCGCATGGTGCAGAGCAAGCGATACCTTTGCCGAGATCGCGGAGCTTTACGGTGAACCTGAGGACGCAGAGCTTGCACGGACACGCAGCGAGGAGATGAGAGCGATCATCAATGAATACGGTTGGGACGGCGAATACTATCTTTGCGCCTATAACGATGCAGGAGAGAAGATAGGCTCGCATGAGTGCGAGCAGGGAGCTATGTTCCTTATACCCCAGCTCTGGTCTGTCCTTGCGAACATATCCGAGGAAAGAATGATAAAGGCAATGGACGCGGTAGAGAAATATTTGTCGAGTCCCTTGGGAACGCTTATCTCCATACCGCCTTATACCAGATACGATGCGAAGATAGGCTCGGTAACAGCAAAGCCGGCAGGCGTACACGAGAACGGCGGAGTGTATCTGCATACGGTCGCTTGGAAGATAGCGGTTGACGCAATGCTCGGAAGGGCAGATAAGGTGGAAGAGGGAATAAATACTATTCTTCCGTACCGTAATCCCGTAGTAAACGGACGGGCAGAGCCTTATACGCTTTGTAATTCCTACTTTGGCGAACAGACGGGCTATCGCTACGGCACGCCGGGACAGAGCTGGAGAACGGCGTCGGGACAGTGGTTTCAGAAGGCGCTTGTAAATTACGTGTTCGGACTGTATCCCGAAATTGAGGGGCTGAGAATATCTCCCTGCCTGCCTTCAAGCTGGAAGGAATGCAGTATAACCAAAAAATTCAGAGGCTGTACGTATAATATAAAATACGTAAACGGCGGAATGAGGATAAAGGAGATAACCGTCAACGGAGAAAAAATAGAGGGAAATATTCTTCCTCTTACCGATGCCGAGGTGCTTGTGGTTACCGAACCGCAACAAAAATAAGGGGCTGTCACATGTGGCAAGTTCTTGCCTAAATCTGACTATCCCCTAAAAAAGTGGTGCTGTCTCAAAAGCAAATTTGAGACAGCCCCTTTGTGTATTATAGATGGCTTGCGCAAAGCCCGTATAGCATATCAACTGTTGAGAAATCTGAAGAAATATCCCCAATCCTCTCGGCCCAGATAATGCAGACCTGCTCTTACATGATAGCCTATATCGCCGTCGTGGAAGCACTCTCCGGCGTTGGGAAGGCGGTCGGGATGAACGAATCCGGACGAGCCCTTAGACTTGTAATATTCGTCAGCTAAAGCGCAGGCAAGATATTCATTTTTAGGTCCTGCCCAAATGTCACCCTCGGCGCCTGCGACGTATACCTTGTGAGGTACGTTCGCCGCAATAAGCCAATGCTGATCGAAGGGCAGGGAGCTTTCGTTATTAACGTATTTATAATAATTTTCGCAGAACCAGAATGGAAAGCGTTGGACTATATCCGCGATGGTCTCGCCATCCTTTTCTCTGGATATAGCGGCTCCGCTGCATCCCGAGTCGTTGGAGAAGGCACAGAAAAAGCGCTCGTCCAAAGCGCCTGCCAGAAGGGCTGTTTTGCCGAGTCTTGAATGACCGATCACCGAAATTTTTGATTTGTCAAGCTCGTCAAGAGTTTGCGCATAATCCATAACAGCCATTGCCGCCCACGCCCAAAGACCGATCTTTCCGCAATCATCGGGCTTACGTTTTCCGTCGGGATATACCACTCCCGCAATGCCGTTTGTGAAATCTCCGTCATCTGAGCTTACGTCCTTATAGCAGAAGGTAAGAGTTGCGAAGCCGTTGTCGACTATTTCCTCGGTGGGTTGATACATATCGGGAATAAGGTCGCGGAAATTTATATGTATAAAGCAGGGAACGTTTTGCTTACCCTTGGGGCAAACGTAGTAAACGGGGAAGGAAAAATCTCCCCATTCAGCCTTGCAGTCGAGTATCAGCTCAACAAGGTCAGCTTTTCCTGCGCAGAATCTTTTGTCGTGCTTCCGGACGGTTGCACTTACCGAATATGGGCGCGCAGGAAGATATCCGTATTCCTCTCGGAGAAGCATCTCCAGCAGGTCCTTTTTATCGATACCCATGGGGCTTGGAATGCCCTTGAAAATATTCATGATTTTACTCCTTGCACAGTTTGTTATGATAGTTATATTATACACAAAACAGCGGTGATTGTCAAGATTTAATCACATTTTTGCCGTTGAATTGGCGTAATGGTGCTGAGAGACGTTGATGCATTTAGTCTCACGAACGTTGCTGTTGACGAGCGGATGCAACGT
>JAZQTY010000257.1:0-5103 GCA_045631025.1 Eubacteriales bacterium | reverse complement strand
CCATCTTGCGCAGGACGGACTTATCGTCGTCGTAGCGTCGGTAGATACCGACTCGGGACTTTTGCTCTCTCCGCCGGAGGTAGTGTCTCGCGGCTTCGTTTACGTCCGCGAATCGGAGGAGCTTATGGACGAGGTCAGAGCGATCGCTACGGATGCGATAGAGAAGTGTCTTAACGCGGGAATGCCCGTTGACCGTATGCATCTGAAGAATTGCGTCAAGGATGATCTGTCAAAATTCCTCTACGCAAAAACCAAGCGGAAGCCTATGGTTCTTCCCGTAATAATGAATCTTTAACGAGATTTTTGCACTTATTTGTAAAAAAATATTAAAAATCGACAAAATTCAAAAATTATTCATAACCAATTCAAGGTTTTATCACTCTATGATTGTATAATATTCGGTGTGGATTCGATTTTGTCGAGCACATAAAAAGAAAACGAGGTATACCCAAATGGGAAAGTCTAACAGAATCAGAAACGAAAGAGCAAGCGACGTACTTTTCGGAGGTCCTGCTCCAAAGAAGAAAAAAGGAATGCCCTCATGGGCGCTGAACGTGATCACTATTGCGGCGGCAGTTATATTGCTTGTCGGAGTAGCTTTGCTCGCGCTCAACACTAACGGTGTATTCGGACGTATGCAGTCCGTAATGAAAACCGACAACTTCCGCGTTACCAAGAACATGATGACCTACTACGCGCAGACGCAGTATCAGAGCTTTAAGAGCGAAAACAGCTCTTACCTTTCTGCATACGGTCTCGACACCGGTCTTTCTCTTAAGGATCAGACGTACAGCACCGATGCAGAGGGCAACGTTAAGACCTGGTACGATATGATGATGGAAAGCACCGTTGAGCAGGTTAAGGAAATTCTCGTATACTGCGAGGCAGCTCACGCAGCAGGCTTTGAGCTTGACGAGGACGCAAAGCAGTCGGTAGAGGATCAGCTCGCAGAGTACGAATACTACGCTTCTATAAATCAGACTACCGCAGACAATATCGTTGCGGCTACTTACGGAAAGGGAATGAAGCTTAAGGACGTTCGTGCGGCTATTGAGCTTGCAACTCTCGCTTCTGAATACAGCACGGAGATCGGAACCAAGCTTGAGAGCGAAATTACCGATACCGATATAAATACCGAATACGAGGCTCAAAAGATAAAGTACGACCTCGTTGACTACGTTAAGTACACCTTTAGCGTTACTCTTGAGGATGCTAAAGAGGCAGTAGAGGCAACTCTTGAGGATGGCAAGGAAGCAACCGATGCGCAGATCATCGCAAAGTATAAGGAAATGATCGCTGCTGAACGCGCGAAGGCAGAAGCACTTTCGAAGATCACCGACGAGGCTGCTCTTAAGGCTGAAATTATCAAGCTTATCGCAGAGGAAACCTTTGACGAGGATTACAAGAAATACATGACGGACAAGAAGGTTCCCGATGCGGAGATCCTTGATATTCGCACAGAGCTTCTTGAAAAGGTAATAGCATCCGTTAAGGACGACACCGAGTTCGTCGTTGAGAGCGTTGAAAAGACGGATAAGACCGAGGCGAAGACAGGCATCGCATCCAAGACCAAGGAGGGTGAGACTACCAAGTATACCGTTCTCGGTAAGGACGCAACCGAGGCTTACTACAAGGCATTCGTAACCTTTGCCGACAGCTTCTACGACGAGGTAAAGGCAGCAGCAGAAGCATCCGAGGTTGAAGGTGCTAACCACTCCAAGACCGACGAGGCGCTTGAGTGGATGTTCGGCGAAGATGCAGATAAGGGCGAGTTCAAGACGGTTGAAGCGGGAGACACCAAAGATGATCTCGGAACTGAATCCGCAAAGCTTAAGTCCTTCTCCGCAACCGTTTACTATCTTGCCAAGGACGTTTATAAGGACGAAAAGTATTCCAAGAACTTGGGTATAATAATATTCAGCGACAAGGAAAAGGCAAAGACTGCGGCGCAGAGAATTGCAGAGATGGGCACGATTACCGTTGAAAACCTTGAGGCTCTTGCAAATGAGCTTGGAGGAAGCTTCACCGATTACGAGAACTACTCCGAGGGCTCAATGGGAGTTGACGCATTCGACGAGTGGGTATTCGCTGACGGCAGAGAGGCAGGAAGCTTCACGAAGGCTGACGAGATAATCACCCTTACTTCTACTTCATCGCAGAATGTTTCTACATCTTACGCTACTGTATGGCTCCAGGGTAACGGACTTATGGAGTGGGAGATCTCCGTTAAGAGCGCTATCTTCCAGAAGAGATTTGAGGAGAACGATACGGCGCTGAAGGCTGCGCACGCAGTAAGTGGACCTAACTATAAGGTTCTTAACACCATAGACCTTTAATAAGGTTATGACATACTAAAGGGGCGGTTCTGACGGATCAGCCCCTTTTTACAAAATATAAAGGGTTATAGAAAAATGGTACTTGAAACGAAAAAATCAACGGTGGCTTACCGTTGCCCCGTTTGCGGAGGCGGAGTAATGAGCGTTGTGGATACCTTCCGCCTCTCTGCCGATATGGTTAAGCTTAAATGCGAGTGCGGAGGCAGTGAGATGGTAATGGTAAAGACGGGAGACGGAAAGGTGAGATTTACCGTGCCGTGTATGCTTTGCCCCAAGCCTCATAATTTTACAGTAAGCACGAATCTGTTTTTTGATAAGGAGCTTTTCGTGTTGCCGTGTCCTTATTCTGACCTCAACGTAGCGATGATGGGCGAGACTAACCACGTAAAGGCGGAGCTTTCACGCACCGAGCTTAAGCTTCTCGATATGTTAGAGGAGAGCGGAGTAGAAAGCCTTGACGTTTTTCATTCCGAGCAGTATCTTACCGATCCGCAGGTGCTTGAGATAGTTTCTTATATGATAAAGGAGCTTGACGAGGAGGGAAGAATATATTGCAGATGCCCTGACGGCGCCGAGGGAGACTACGAGCTTGAAATGACCGCAGACGGTTTAAAGGTAAGCTGTCGCAAGTGCGGCGCGTCAAAGACCGTTCCCACGAATTCGCTCATTCAGGCAAACGAATTCCTTAACGCAGACTCACTGACGCTTGAATAAAATATATTAAAAACCCGCTTTTGATTCGGCTGTCAAGGGCGGGTATATATATTATTTAGAGAGATGTTTTCAAAAAATCAAAAAAATTTGAAAAAACTATTTACAAAACGTCAAAGTCGTGATATAATAATTGTACATGTCGTTATCTCGGCTTTCGGATAATAGGCTATTTTAGTAGCATTTCACCCGCCGATTTCTGTGTTAACGATAAATAAAAAAGAAAGGTGAAAAAAATCATGATGCTTAAGGACGAAAAGCAGGCAATTATTGAAAAGTATGCTACCTGCGAGGGAGACACCGGTTCCCCCGAGGTTCAGATTGCGCTTCTGACTTACAGAATCAAAAATCTGACTGAGCACCTCAAGAGCAATCACAAGGATCATCACAGCCGCAGAGGTCTGCAGAAGATGGTTGGTCACAGAAGAAATCTTCTTGGCTATCTTCAGAAGACGGACATCGAGCGTTACCGTGCGATCGTTGAGAAGCTTGGTCTCAGAAAGTAATCATAATTGTCGGAGTGAAGAGTGCAGCCCGAGGGTGGACTCCTCACTCCCTCATTCTTTAATGCAGTAAATAAGTAAATTTCTCGCAACGGATTAGCAGTTAACAGAGGCTGTAAGCACACTTTACGGCTTGTGTTAAGTGCTAAACCTTGTGAGACAAAATAAATTTTTAGGAGGACGTTATGTCACAAATCAGCACACCTATGGAATTTAAGAATTACAAGGTATTCAACTACACGCTTGCGGGCAGACCTCTCGTTGTTGAGACGGGTAAGCTTGCAGGTCTTGCAAACGGCTCGGTACTCATTCGCTACGGTGAGACGGCAATTCTTTGCTGCGCAACCGCAAGTGCGAAGCCCAGAGACGGTATCGATTTTCTTCCCCTGTCGGTAGACTACGACGAGAGAATGTACGCTGCGGGCAAGATCCCCGGCGGATATCTCAAGAGAGAGGGTAAGCCTTCCGAAAAGGCAGTTCTTACCTCTCGTGTTATCGACCGTCCCATTCGTCCCTTGTTCCCCAAGGACCTTCGCAACGACGTTGCTCTCACGCTTACCGTAATGTCGGTTGACCCCGATTGCTCACCCGAGATCACGGCTATGATAGGCGCATCTCTCGCTCTCTCCATTTCCGATATTCCGTGGAACGGACCGATCGGAGGCGTATTCATGGGACTCGTTGACGGCAAGCTCGTCGTTAACCCCACCGAGGCAGAGCAGAAGAAGAGCGATCTTCAGTTGACTGTTGCTGCTTCCATGGAAAAGGTCGTTATGATCGAGGCAGGCGCTAACGAGGTTGACGACGACACCATGTTTAACGCTATCATGATGGCTCACGCTGAGATCAAGGAGCTTCTCGGATTTATCAACGCTATTATCGACGAGATCGGCAAGCCCAAGTTTGACTATCCCTCTTGCGAGCTTGATCACGAGATGTTCGATAAGGTATTCGCTTTCTGCGAGAAGGATATGATGATCGCTCTTGACACCGACGATAAGAACGTTCGTGACGAGAGAGTCGTTCCGATAACCGACGCTATCGTTGAAAAGTTCGGCGAGGAGTACCCCGAGATCGGCGGTATGATGGACGAGCTTATCTACAAGATCCAGAAGAAGATCGTTCGCCGTTGGTTGCTCGTTGACAAGAAGCGTGTCGACGGCAGACGTATGGACCAGATCAGACCTCTCGGAAGTGAGGTTGGACTTCTTCCCAGAGCACACGGTTCGGGACTCTTTACCAGAGGACAGACTCAAGTTCTTACCGTTGCAACTCTCGGTATGCTTTCCGAGGCGCAGATGCTCGACGGTATCGACAGCGAGACTGAAAAGAGATATATGCACCACTACAACATGCCCGGATTCTCTACGGGTGAGGCAAAGTCGACGAGAAGCCCCGGACGCCGTGAGATCGGCCACGGAGCACTTGCAGAGCGCTCTCTCGTTCCCGTGCTTCCCACTCCCGAGGAGTTCCCCTATGCAATCAGACTCGTTTCCGACGTAGTATCCTCTAACGGTTCTACCTCGCAGGGCTCCGTTTGCGGATCTACCCTT
>JAZQTY010000256.1:0-15836 GCA_045631025.1 Eubacteriales bacterium | reverse complement strand
TCAAATTTGCATTTGAGACACCCCCGATTTGCGTTCTTAAAGCTATTCAATTCAAAATCAATCTTATCTTTTCTCCGAGTCGAAGCTCGACAAAATATGCTTCATTTCGTTTTATAACGGTGCGTCCGTCCTCGGCGCGAGGCTCGCCGCCTACGCCGTCGATTCGGACGGTCAGCGGAACGTCGTAAACGTCGGAATCAAGGTCCGCTTCAAGAGCGACGGTCACCGCATCCTTTTGCTCCGTGAGCGTTAGCTTTGCTGCGCGAAGCTCCTCACCGTAGAGCGCCGCCTCCTCAAAGCTCGTCACGTATATCTTACCTTCTTCAACGCGCTTGCCGATATGTGAAAACAGTCGGGAAGCCTCCGACTTTGCAACCGTCAGCCCCTTTGCGCTATCCGCAATATTATGAAAAAGATACACTATCATGCCGTGCTCGGCTATCGCCTTTTCGGTATACTCTATCCATTCCTCGGCGCACTCACCCTCGCGCACCATATAGCTGCGAATATTGTACGGATCGCGCGGAGGTATGCTTTCAACACCGCCGCCCGTATTTCGCATAGCGACGTAATTACGCCTAATAATACCGTACGCCACGTCACTTATCTGAACTCCGTTTTTATGCTTGCCAAAGCCGGGCTTTACAAACGTGCGAACGCGCTGGCTCGGAAATGCGGCACGAAGCAGCTCACCTGCGTCTTTCACCTCTCGCGTTATACGCCCCGCCTCGCATCGGTAGGGCTTGCCCTCGCCGCCGTCATCCATCAGCCCCTCCTCGTCCTCATTGGTAAGTCCCCAGAAAACGTGAGTCCGCGAATGACACGAGATCGAAAACCTACCGCGCTCAAGAAGCGACTGCCACTCGGCGATAGCCTCTGTGTTCAGCTCGTCGCTCGGCAGCTTGATAATGCGTTTCGCAATCATGGCAACCGTGCCGGAAAGCCCGTGCCGCTCATATTCGGAGAGCAGGTAACGGCAGGTTGCAAGATCGCCGTCGTCGTGAACGATAACGACCGTCGCATCAAGCCCTCCGCGAACCCTCTCAAGAGTTGCTTTCATACGTTACTCCTATTATATCATCATTCGATAAATTTCGGCGCAATCATGCTCGTTTAATGAAACGAAGCCGCCAACGGTTCCCTTTCTTCCGTTGCCGTAGCAAAGCGTCTTGACCATATAAGGTATATCCTCTTCCCTCGCGCCAAGCTCCTCGAAATTCTTAGGCATACCGATAGAGATAAGGAAGCGGCGGAACGCCTCAATACCTGCCTTGGCGGTGTTTTCGGGGTGCTCAAAGTCCATCTGACAGCCCCATACTCGAACGGCCACCTGAGCAAAGCGCATAACGTCGTGATTCATATTGTAAGTGAAAACAGCCGGCATAACGACCGCAAGACCTGCTCCGTGAGCGCAGTCGTAAAGCGCAGAAAGCTCATGCTCAAGGTTGTGACTTGCCCAGTCCTGCGAGCGACCTACGCCACAGCTCTGGTTATGCGCCATCATACCTGCCCACATAATATTCGCGCGAGCATCGTAGTTATCGGGGTTGGCTATGACACGAGGTCCCTCGTGCACCATAGTGAGAAGAAGTGCCTCTATCATTCTATCCGTCACCTCAACCTCCTTTGTATTGGTGAGATAACGCTCGTACAGATGCGCCATGATATCGGTAATACCGCACGCCGTTTGATACGCCGAGAGCGTCTGCGTAAGCGCGGGATTTAATATACTGAACTTGGGGCGCACCGCGTCACCGCCGCCACCGCGCTTGAGCATGCCGTTCTCGTGAGTAATTACGGTATCGGCGCTTCCCTCGCTTCCTGCGGCGGAAATCGTAAGCACCGTACCCACGGGCAGAGCACTCTCCATCGGCTTACCGCAGTAAAAATCCCAAAAATCGCCGTCGTATAGCACGCCCGCCGCGATTGCCTTTGCCGAGTCTATCGTGCTGCCGCCGCCTACTGCCAATACGAAATCAACGCCCTCCTTGCGGCAAAGCTCGATTCCCTCATACACAAGACCGCTTCTCGGATTTGGCATTACTCCGCCAAGCTCAACGTACTTAACACCCTCTTTTTCAAGGGAAGCCTTTACTCTGTCCAAAAGTCCCGAACGCTTAACGCTGCCTCCGCCGTAGTGGATAAGCACCCTACTGCCGCCAAATCGCTTTACAAGGCTACCCGTGCCGTTTTCCGCGTCCTTTCCGAAAGAAAAGTAGGTAGGAGACCAAAAAGTAAAATTCTTCATATTATTTTCCTCATCAAAATATTTTATCTATGCTCATTATACCACAAAAATTCTCTGTCCGCAAGTCTTATGATAAAATAATTACATTGCGCGACCTACCGACACAAAGCTTCATTTTTCGAGCTTTTAGGAAAAATTCACCACTCGAAGTAAAAAAAGCAGCTTTTAAAAAAAGTTTTCCCCACCGTATTGACTCTTGTTTTTTTATATGATATACTCAACTCAAGAAATACGACGAAAGGGTAATTTATTATGACTAAAAGAACGTTGACCTTTATACTGTGTCTCATTTTAACGGTCTCGGTGCTTTGCTCGTGCGATCTTATACCGAATCGAGATCAAGACGGTTTCAAAGATAAATCAAAGAAAGAACAAACCGAAAAGGAAACGTCTGCCGAAATACCCGAAGCCGAATGGAAAAGCGCATATCTTGATTATATAGAACAACGCGAAAGCAGCAACGATTTCAGTTATTATTATTCCCTTGCCTACGTTGATGCCGACGAAATTCCCGAGCTTTACGTAATAGGCACGTCCGAGGCAGAGGGCGATACCGTTTGCTCATATAAAAACGGAAGCATTATTGAGCAGCACGTAAGGCGCACTCGCGGCGCAAGCTACGTCGAAAAAACCGGGATTTTCATAAATCAAAACGGAAATATGGGAAACGTCTACACAGACGTCTACAAGCTTGACGGCAACGGCTTTACCCGAACGTTTTACGCATTTATGCGAGAATACGTCGTAAGTTCAAACGGCGACGACTATGAGTTTGGCTACGAATACTCGGTAATGGACATACCCACGAGCGAAGAGCTCTACAACGCCGCGCTTGACGCCGCCTTCGATTTTGAAAATGCCGTAAATTTCAGCGAAGCCGCGGTGAGATATGAAAAAATAAAGAAGCTGCTCTCCGTGGACGGAGATCCCTTATACGATTTCATACCCCAAAGTGCAAAGAGCTATTGGAGATCCGATATAACAAAGACTCTTTCTTCGTCTGGCGCGTACGAGAACGTCGAATACGGTTGCTACGGCGCAGGACTTATGGACGTCAATTTTGATGGCATTCCCGAGCTTATAGTGATATACCAAGGCGGCTCTATGGGCAATGTTTGTACCGTTATATTCGATATATCGTCAGGGACGGAGTTATATTGTTTTGACGCTCCGCATTACGAGGATTGGGATAAAATTTCCCTTTGCGTATACGAAACGCAACACGGAGGATATATTACGGTCGGCGAGGGCTCTATACGTCCCGGAACCGAGTATTTTCTGACCACATATACGTTGACTACGAAGTTTGAATGCTCCGAGCTTTTTGCAGAGTCGGTTAACGGCAGCGAATATTGGTACGCAAACGAAAAAATAAGCAAGTCCGAGTACAACGAGGAAAAAGAACGCTTTGAAAGCACTCACAACAAAATCGAGGAGACGCAAATTCAGCTCGTATATTGGAAAGACCTCAACACCGTAAACCGTCAGACTGCCATAGCATCTATGGCGGACGCGCTCATAAACAGATCGCAGGAATTTATTGCTTTTGATTTCGGCGGAAAATAAATCTTATATTAAACTATATTTAAATATTTATCGGGATACCTCAAAAGAGGTATCCCTTTTTCGCTTATATAAATTAAAATAATTTATATAATAATTAGGTTTAATATTGAAAAAAAACGCGGTTTGTGCTATAATTATACTGGATAATGGTATTTTAGTGCCAAAAATCAAAAAACGCTTGCTTTAGGATATAAAAATTATGGCTGCTGATTTCAAAAAAGGTAAATATCGCATAATTCTCGCCTCGGCGTCTCCGCGGCGGCGTGAAATTCTCGGCAATATGGGAGTGAGCTTTACGGTGCTCGCGGCAGACGCGGACGAGTCAAGCTCCCTGTCCGATCCCTGCGAGCTCACGCGCGAGCTGGCAGAACGCAAGGCAAAGGCTACGCTTGACGTGCTCACCGCTCGAGGTGAAGCTGACGGGGCAATAATTATTGCCGCCGACACCGTGGTCGCTTGCAACGGCGAGATTCTCGGCAAGCCCCGCGACGAGAGCGACGCGCGAAGAATGCTTCGTATGCTCTCGGGCAACACACACGAGGTTGCAACCGGAATAGCTATCGCGCACGAGGGAAAAATTTACACCGATTGCAGTCTTACGCACGTGCGAGTTGACGAGATCCCGACAGAACAAATGGAAGCATATATCGCATCCGGCGAATGTAACGATAAGGCAGGAGCGTATGGAATCCAAGGCGGCTTTTCAAGATGGATAAGCGGCATTGACGGCTGTTATTTCGGAGTCGTCGGACTTCCCGTAAATCTTCTCTCAAAGCTGTTTTACAACGCCGTCGGTTGCTACCCTGACGAGCTTTAATAAATTTACGTAGCAAAAATTCAAGGGAAAGGAGCATATCATGGCAAAAATATACGGCATGGACCTCGGTACGGCAAATACCATCATTTGCCACAAGGGCGAGATTATTCTTCGTGCGCCCTCCGTCGTCGCGATCAACGACTACGATCGCGAAATAGTAGCCCTCGGCGTAAGAGCCAAGGATATGCTCGGTAAAACTCCCGTCGGCATTACCGCGACTCGCCCTCTTAAGGGAGGAGTTATCACTGACGGCGAGGTTGCCTCAAAAATGATTCGAGGCTTTCTTGAACGCGCAAACGCCTTTTCAATATTCTCACGCCCCATAGTTATCGTCTGTATTCCTCACAAGGCGACGGGGGTTGAGCGGCGAGCTCTTGAGGACGCAATATTTGAAGCGGGAGCAAGAAACGTGGCTCTTATCGACGAGCCCCTTGCCGCCGCAATAGGTACGGGACTTCGCGTAGGCGCCGCCAAGGGAAGCATGATAGTAGATATCGGCGGAGGCTCTACGGAGGTTGCCGTGATAAGTCACGGCGGAATAGTTACCGCAAGCTCTGTGCGCGTTGCGGGCGATCACTTCGACGACGCGATCGTCGATTACTTAAAGAACAACAGACACACCCTCATAGGCACGCCGTCTGCCGAGGAGTTAAAAATAGCCTGCGGCTCGGCGCATAGGGATTTTGATTCGGGAAGCGCTACCGTATCAGGACGAAATATGCTCTCAAATATGTGCTGCACGGTGACCGTCACGGGAAGCGAGCTTCGCGAGGCAATAGAGACCCCGCTTGAAGAAATAATAGATTCCATAAAGCGAACGCTTGAGGCAACTCCGCCCGAGCTTTCGGCAGACATATACGATTACGGAATTATGCTGACGGGCGGCGGCTCAAGGCTTCGCGGAATATCGCGACTTTTGCAGGAGCGGCTCGGAATACGAGTTACGCAAGCAAAACGCCCCTTTGAGGCCGTGTGCATCGGCATATCCAGAGTAATAGAAAGTGAAAAGCAGCTTGGGGACCTGCTTCGATACAGATCACGATAAAAATTTCAAGGAAAGGATGACGGAGAAATGACGAACGGTACGGAATATTTGACTCGTTTAAAGCGCTTTTGCGACTTTTATCTTGCGCTCGTAATAAGCTGCGCGACGCTTTGCGCCGTCGGAATCGTCGTTGCCATTCTCCTCAATCTCGCCATAGGCATACTTATTGCCGTTTTGGGTGCGGTGCTCTACGCGGTGATTTTACCGCGCCGCGCGTATTCCCTTCTTGGACTTCGCGTAAAAAGCGTTCGCGGAGGCATACACGTAGCACGCGCGGACTGCGAGGACGGGGATACCCTTTTCATTCCCGACCGCATTATGTGGGCGGACGTTACCGCTATTGAGGACGGCGCGTTTGCTTCAGAAAAGAATGTGGACGTTCTGTTTGTTCACCTCCCCGCAACGCTTGAATACATCGGAAAAGACGTGTTCGGCGAACGCGCCGAGCGCATTACGGTGTTTTTCGAGGGAAGCGAGAGCGCTTGGGAAAGGCTTTCAAAGCAAACCGACTTTGACGGAGTTACTGTAATGTGCTCCGCACCGTTGCCCAAGCTTGAAAAAAAGAAAAGAGGACGCGCGAAAAACACCGAGACGGAGGCTGACTTATGAGAAAATTTTTAAAAAGTAAGCTTTTCATTATTTGCGCCGTTCTCGCCGTCGTGCTTGCTCTCGTGCCTGCGGTCCTTGCGGCGTTCGGTCAGGTCGACGTAGTCAGAAGCGGTCTTGCAACGGTTGCAAAGCCCTTCGCCTTTTGCGGAAATAAAATTGCAGAGGCTATTGACGGCTTCGTTTCCGTCTTTACCGATTACGACGCTCTGCAAAAGGAAAACGAGGAGCTGCGCGCTACCATCGAGTCAATGGAAAATCAGTTAGCGGAGGACGAGGTTCTGCGCGAGGAAAACGCGTGGCTTCGTGAGTTTTTAGACCTCTCGACCAAGAACCCCGACTTTGAGCTTTCCGATGCGGACGTAATTTCCTTTGAGGCAGGCAATTATTCCTCGGTGCTAACTCTCAACAAGGGTACCGTTCACGGAATTAAAAAGAACATGCCCGTAATAAGCTCAAAGGGCGTTATCGGATACGTAAGCGAGGTTGGACTCGATTGGTGCCGTGTTACGGGAATCATCGAATCGACGAGCAAGGTAAGCGTTTACACCGACCGAACGGGCGTTATTGGTACGGTAGAGGGCGACCCCGTGCTCCGCGCGGACGGAAAATGCGTAATGCACTACGGTCCCGATTCGGACATAAAGCCCGGAGACAGAGTGTATACGAGCGGAACGGGCGATATATACCCCGACGGACTGCTGATCGGAAAGGTCGTATCCGTCGAGGCGGACGAAGCTACGCGACTGCTCGTCGCCACTGTCGAGCCCGCCGTAGATTTCAACACTATACGTAATCTTGGAAGCGTAATGATAGTTACGGGCTACGTGGGACATACGGAGGAAAAGTGACGTGAAGCTTAATTCGTTTTCGCCCACGGGAGAAAAAATAAGAATTTTTCGCCGAATAATAATCTTCGGGCTCGTCGCCTTCTTCGTATGTATCGTACAGTGCTCCTTTTTCTCAAGGCTTAAGCCCTTTGGAGTAACACCGGACATCACTCTCGGCTCGCTCGTTGCCATAATTATGCTCGACAATAAAAAAACGGCGGCGGTATACGCCGTAGGCGCAGGATATTTTCTTGACGCGATAGGCGCAACGCCCCCCTCTCTGTCTCCCGTTTTTTATCTGCTGACGGTGGCGGTGCTCGGACTTATCTCGGACAAAATGATGCCGAGCCTTTTCTCGTTTTCAGCCGTTATGCTCCCCGCCGTATGCTTGCGGGCAGCATTCACCTTCATAAGCCTTTGGATATCTCTCGGAGCGTTCCCGCCCCTCGTATATATTCTTTCGGTGATTTTGCCCGAAATGCTCTCTACGTTTATTTTCTGCCTCCCCGTATATTTCCTTATAAAGCTGTGTATGCTTCCAATAGGCTCAAGAGGATAGGAGGCAAGGAATGAAGGCTCTTAAATTTCAAACAAATGCGTGGACGGGCAGCCTTTCCGAGCGCGATGCAAAAAGGTATTTTTCCGTTTTCGGCTGGTTTGCGTTTATATTTACGGCAGTTTCCATGGCGGCGGTGTCAATCATAGGCAACGTCGTAGGCAAGCTCGCTCCCGACGTATATTCTCATTGGCTGTTCGCGCAAGCCCTTTCTCCTATTGCTTTTTACGCGATAGCTCTGCCTGTGGCGTTCATTCCGCTTTCGATGCTACCAAAGCTGACACCCCCAAAAACAAAAATGCCGCTACTCAACTGGTTGCAGGGACTTTGCATATGCTTTGCGCTGATGATGCTCGGAAACTACGTCAGCGGAGTTATTCTGACGCTTATCGAGAGCTACACGGGACTACAAACTCAAAATCCCGTCGAAGCAGTAGTGCAAAAGATGCCGCTTTGGGGGTCCTTTCTTTTCGTAGCCGTCGTTGCTCCGATAATCGAGGAGATCGTTTTTCGCGGAATTCTTTGTAAAAGGCTGTTGCCCTTGGGCGAAGGATACGCCGTTGTCTTAAGCGCCGCATTTTTTGCATTGGTTCACGGTAACCTTTATCAGCTGTTTTACGCATTTACTCTCGGGTGCTTTTTCTCGTTCGTTTACGTAAAAACGGGAAAGCTCCGCTACACTATACTCTATCACGTGACGATAAACCTCGTCGGCGGAGTTATCTCCCCGATAATATATGAAAAAGCAGATCTTGAAGGTCTTGCCGAGAGCTTCACGCTTCACGCGGGAAATATCTTCCCCCTTATCGCGTTTCTTTGGTATTGGATTCTCACGACGCTTGCCGCCGTTTGGGGAATCGCAATCGTCATAATAAAGCGCCGCAGCTTTCACCTTCGCCGCGGAGATATTCCCCCGCCCGAGGGTCAGACTCTTAAATGCATAATGACCTCAAGCGGAATAATCGCTTCGCTTGCGTTGTTTGCTCTTATTATATCGGCTTCGGTTGTAAGATAAATAAAAAAGGAGGATTTCCTATGCCGTATAAAAAGCCAAATCTGAATATACGCTCCTTTGTCCTCCCAGCAGTTTTTGCTTCTATTTGTCTTGTGTTTACTGTCCTTCTTGCCGTATATCAGATACGCGGACCGCAGACCGACTACGTCCCCGGCGGCGAAAACAAAAGAGTGGTCACCGTTTCGGGCGTTCGCGGCGAGATATACGACAAAAACGGAGTCAAGCTCGTGGCAAACTCAACGACGCATAACGTCGTCTACGAATACGGAGCTATGCCAGATACCTTTGCTGAAATAAACGGCGAGCTCGTCACCGTCATCCAAAAAATAAAGGACGCAAAAATGGAGGACAAGCTCTCCGACGATTATTTTCCCCTCGAAGGAATATACCCGAACGTCCGATTTTCGTCAGCCGTCTCGGACGCGGCGTCAAACGAGCATTATTATCTTCTGAAGGTACTTGAGAAAAAAAATCTTCCGAAGGACATTTCGGCAACGGAGCTTGCGGAATACTACGTAAACAGATGCGAGCTTTCAGAGGAGCTTTATACTCCCAAGCAGATAATGGAGCTTATGCGCCTCTGGTACGAAATGGACAGAGTTGATTTCGGACAGCTTCAATCATATACCGTTGCTAAAAACGTAACGGACGAGCTCGTTGCTGCCATAAACGAAACGAGCGTAACAGGCGTAACCTTTACGTCCTTTACCGAGCGTCAGTATATGTATCCGGGATACGCCTCGCACATTCTCGGTCAGGTAGGCAAGATAACGGCGGAAAGCGCCGAATATTACAGCGCGCTCGGCTACCCAATGGACGCATACGTCGGAAGATCGGGCTGTGAGCTTGCGTTTGAGTCTATACTGCACGGGCAGGACGGCACTATGGTAATTGAGTACGACGACAACGGAAGCGTCGTGAACACGTACTATGAAACGGAGCCCATAAGCGGAAACGACGTCTACCTCACGATAGACATAAACGTACAGATAGCCGCCGAGGACGCACTCAAAAAGCGAATAGACGAAATAGACGGTGCTGAAGCGGGAGCGCTTACCGCAATCGACCCGAATACGGGGGCGGTCATCGCCATCGCTTCATATCCTACCTACGACCTCTCCCGAATCAGCGAAACGGAATACTATAATTCCCTCTCAACGAACGAAAATCGCCCTCTTTCCAACCGCGCGCTCGGCGGTCTTTACGCCCCCGGCTCGACCTACAAAATAGGCGTTGCGCTTGCCGCGCTTGAAAAGGGAGAGACGAATACGCTCGACACCTGCGAGTGTACGGGAATATATACGGGCTTTGACAGCGGAAATCCGAAGTGCAACGCCACTCACGGCACGGTAAACATTTATACGGCAATTCAGGAATCCTGCAACATCTTCTTCTATACTCTCGGCGAAAAGCTGGGCATTAAGAATATCACTGACTACACGGCGCGACTCGGTCTCGGCGTACCTACGGGCATAGAGCTTGCAGATCCCGACGGCACCGTCGCAGGAACCGTCGAAGGCAAGACTTGGACTAAATTCGAGGACGTGACTGCGGCTATCGGTCAGTCCGACCACGAATATACCCCTATGCAGTTAAGCGTTTATATGTCGAGCATCGTAAACGGTGGAACGCGCTATAACGCGCACGTATTCCATTCGGAAAGGCGCTTCCACTCCAAGGAGATAGTATCAAGCTATACTCCGATTGTAGCCGACACGGTGGCGTTTTCCTCCGAAACACATAAAACGCTTATTGATTCAATGGAGCTCGTCGTTTCGGAAAACAACGAGGTCAGCCGCTATTTCAAGGGGCTTCCCGTCACGGCAGGCGGAAAGACCGGTACGGCGGAAAAGAACGGTCAAGAGGACAATGCGCTTTTCTGCGGATTTGCGCCGCTTGAAAGCCCTCAAATAGTCGTAAGCTGCGTCATAGAGGAGGGACAGCACGGATATTATGCATCCGACGTTGTCGCAAGCGTTATGAAGGCTTATTTCCAGCAACCCTAAATTTCCAAAAAAAGAAGAATTTTGTTGACTAATACAAACGGTTGTGATATAATGATTGTATACTCTTGAAAGGATCTTTATTATGAGTAAGTATATTGCGCTTATCCCCGCATACAAACCCGAGGAGCTTATGCTTGAGCTGCTCCCCAAGGTTAAGGAAGCGAATTTTGAAATAGTTATAGTTGACGACGGAAGCGGAGAGGAATTTTCCGAGCGATTCCGTATAGCGTCCGAGTACGGCAAGGTCATATCCTATATGCCCAACAGAGGCAAGGGATATGCCATGAAGACAGGCTTTGAATATATAAAGGAGCATTTCCCCGAGGGCGGAGTCGTCGTTACGATCGACGCCGACGGTCAGCACAAGGTCGAGGACGCGCTCAAGCTCTGCCAAAGAGTTGACGAAAAGCCTGATGCGCTCGTTCTCGGAAGCAGAAAGCTCGTCGGTAAGGTTCCGCTTCGCAGCCGCTTCGGAAACTTCGTTACGAGATGCGTTTACCACGTATCAACGGGACTCAAGGTGCACGACACCCAGACGGGACTCCGCGCCTTCCACACGTCCATGATCCCCCAGATGCTTGAGGTTACGGGAGACCGCTACGAATACGAAATGCGCGTGCTTCTCGAATTTGCCCGCAGACATATCACCATGGAGGAGATCGAGATACAGACCATATACATCAACGATAACTCTGCCTCTCATTTCAATCCCTTCAAGGACTCCTTCAGAATCTATAAGGAAATATTCAAGTTTTCCGCCGCATCTCTTATTTCCTTTGCGGTTGACTATCTCCTGTTCACACTCTTTACAATACTTACTCTGCCTCCCGTGCTTGCAAACGTTCTTGCGCGTGTCGCAAGCGGAACGGTAAACTTCTGCCTGAACAGAGAGTTCGTTTTCAAGAGCAAGGGCAATATTTTCAAGGCTGCAATTAAGTATATCCTGCTTGCCGCATTCATTCTTGCAGGAAACACCGCGCTGCTTTGGGTATTTATAAACGTATGCCACATGAACGATTTTGTAGCCAAGATCATAACGGAGATAATTTTCTTCGCTGTAAGCTGGGTACTCCAGAAATGCTTTGTGTTTAAGAAGAAAAACTAATATAAAAAGACCGAGCTTTAAAAGCTCGGTCTTTTTATATTACGTCTATTATTTCTACTCCCTGATTTTTGGCGTAAGCAACGGTATAAGCCGTGCCGCTCTTTTGCGCGTTGCAATAGGCTATGCAATACCCCGCGCCGTCAACCATAAGGCGGTTGCGGTGAAGCATACAGCCCTCCCAATATTCCTCGGAGGTATATACGACCTCGTCAGCGTTTTCGATCACGTATTCGTGAACGCTCTTCTCATATTCCCCCCAGAATTTCGTCTGGCTTCGGCAAGGCAAAAACAGCACGAGCTTGACGCTTGGATTTTTTTGCTTGTATTTGATCACGCACAGGGCGGCAAGCGTATCAAAGCCAACGGCGCCTCCGGAGCGAAAAACGGTAACGCCGCGCTCCACGAGTCCGTTTATTTGGGCTTCAAGCGCGTCGATCATATTTTGGGCATCCTCCTGCTTTATCATTCGGTGTCCCGTAAAACAGCAAACCGTTTTTTTCATAGCCTCACCTCCCACGTTTTATATTATACAATATTTCAAATAAAAAATAAATACCTTTGGAAAATTCTTTTTAAAAAAGATAAGTAATATTTGCCGAGCCGAGGATATAAAATATTGTGAGAAATCAATGTAACCGTAAGGAGGAACTTATGAAAAGATTTATAAACGGAATCGTTTGCGGATTTATGGCGTTTTCAATCGCGCTCGGCGCATCATACCCCTCTCTCGCATCGGCGCGCGAGACAGATACAGTTCCGCTATCTCCTGCATTGTCCGTGCTTGCAGAGGACGGCGGAATGGCTATGGCAGGACTCGTCGGTAAAAGCATTTCATTTGAGGCAGAGGATTTTGCCAGAGCCCTTAATCTCTCCTCAATAAGCTCAATAACCATAACCGAAGCACCTCCGATAAGCGACGGAGAGCTTCGCGTCGGCAATACCGTGCTCAATTCGGGACAGACGGTAAGCGCCGCCTCGCTCTCCCTTATGACCTACGTTCCAACATCAAGCGTTACCAAATCAAGCTTCCGCTTCTCCGTTAACGGGAGCGGCTACGATCTGCCCTGCGAGCTTTATTCGTTAAGCTCCGTAAACTACGCCCCCACGCTTTCCGAGGTCCCCAAATGCTATCTTGAGGTAAGCACGCACAGAAATATAACGCTCTACGGAACGCTCCCCTGCCACGATCCCGAGGGAGACGCAACCGTCGTGGAGATAGTTTCATATCCGCAATCGGGCTACGTCACGCTCACGGATAAAGCAAACGGCGAATATACATACACTCCCAACGCAGGATATTCCGGCAAGGACAGCTTTACGTACGTCGCGCGCGACGTGTACGGCAATTACAGCGCGGCGAGGACAGTCTCTCTGACGGTAAGCAAGCCTACGGTCAATGCAAGCTTTGACGATATGCAGAGCTCCCGAGCCTACAATGCGGCACTTACTATGCTTGAGGAGGGCGTTATGAGCGGTACCCAGGTTGGCTCGGACACGTATTTCTATCCCGACGGCACAGTCACGAGAGGCGAATTCGTCGTAATGACGCTCCGCGCCATAGATATTAACGGCGTTGCCGATAAGACGTCAACCGTTTTCGCAGACGACGCGAGTATTCCCTCTCACATGAAGGGCTATATAGCGACGGCTTACGAGCTCGGCTACGTCAAAGGAATAGAAACGGAAAACGGGCGATACTTTGAAGCGGGCAGAGCGATCACAAAGGCTGAAGCGGCGGTCATACTCGGAAATATTCTGAACGTAGAGATACCAACGGTTCTCCCCACCTTCAACGATGCGTCTGATATCCCCGCGTGGGCAGCTCCATCCGTATATTCGCTCAATTCAATAGGCGTTATGAGCGCCACGGACGGAAATATCGCTCCCACGGCGGCGCTCACCCGTGCCGACGCCGCAATACTCCTCGCCAATCTTATAAATTATCTTGATTAGGTTAAAATAAAGGGGCTGTCACATTTGGCAAGACCGAAAAAGTCCGATAATAAATAAAAAAACACCCCTTGGCGCACATGCGATAAAGCAGGTTGAACTGAAAAAGACATGTTCAATTCGAGCATGTCTTTTTTATTTCAAAAAAGTAAGAGATACTTGGTTGGCAAACAATATATTTATAATTGACTATTACTCCCTTATATGATAAAATATAATCACACTGACGATATCAATAACCAAAGATTGGAGTATACTAATCAATTTGCAGTTGATTTTTATCATTTGTGAATTGCTTGAATAAATTACTGTTGTGTGATATAATATAATCACCCAATGCAGGAGGTGCAAGATGCAAATACAGATTGCTGAGAACATAAAAAGATTTCGCACGGAGAAAGGGCTTACTCAAAGTGAGCTTGCGCTACTTTTGTCCGTTTCTCCCCAAGCGGTGAGCCGATGGGAAAACGCTCAAGCTTTCCCCGATATTACTGTTTTACCGATGCTTGCTAAGTATCTCAACGTAACTATAGACGAGATTATGGGAACCGAAAGGCAACGAAGTGAATGCTTAAAACGAGAGGCGTTTGAACGCAAGATGGCAAAAATTGACGATGAATCCGAAAGGGTGAAAAATGAACTTCGTATTCTTGAAATTTATGAGGAATTGGCACATACGGAGTTGCCTTATCTGATTAACTATTTTCGGCATTTAATGAATATAAAAGCTTCTGAACGGTTTATACTAAATGATTTAGACACCCGCATTGAAAGTGCGCGGCAGTTAATTCAGGATCGCCTGAGAATATCAAATATGCGCGACCGTGTGACTCTGTTAAGTACCGTGGCCGGTTTCGAAGACGAAGAGAACCTGACACGTTGGGCAGACGAATATCAGCTTCCCGAATATATTAGATCAAACTTTTGGGATGAGCTTTTACTGACAAGATATACAAGAGAACAAAACGTCAATAAATTAAGTGAGCAAAACCAAAAAATCCTGTACGAGCATATCAAAAACACCATTTATTATTTGACCGACAGTGTTCACGGTGATATGAGAGTACAAGGAACAGAATTTAATGATCCGGAAAGATATAAAACGGCATTTGATACGCTTTCCCTTTATTCGACACAAGTGGACGATATCTTTATCTTTATCCGAATTATTGCAGAGGTGAGATACGCCGAAGCGCTTTTGATGAATGGGCGCATTGAAGAAAGTCTTTCATCGTTTGAGTTAGCCACCGAGCATCTTTCGGTATTGCATCAAATACCCAATGGCAACGTGCTTTATGGCTCTGTTCCTATGCTCAGTTCAGTTCATCTTGTTATCAATCATATAGATAAGCTTGAAAAATGCGTGTTCAATTTGGGCGGCTATGATAAAAATCCGCTCTTTGACAAAATTCGCACAGATAAGCGTTTTATAGAGTATAAGGAAACGCTGAAAAATTTTCTTCCTAAGATGAACGGAAGAAGCTGGGTGAACGAAAACGGAAGCGATACCTTGGATGCCAAATGGGAAATGCTTTTGAACAGAGCCAAAAAGGAGGCGGACGAGCTTTCCAAGGGCAACACGGTGGTGATGCTTAGCGCAAAAGGTACTGTTTATTCTGTTTCATTTCAGAACGGTTATTCTGCACATGAAGCAGAAGGCGTAATAAAGCTTTTAATTGAGAAAAAGAAAAACCGTGATGCCAAAATTGAACGTTTAATATGTATGTGGCATGACGGCAGCATCGACCTTCCTTCTTTCACTTTCAGAGAGGCACTTGTGGCCGCTGAGAGCTCAAATCTTTCTGCAAAAATACTTTTAGGCGGATTGAATGGGTATGTTGTTAAAACGGTAAAAGAGACAATGCCGAAAGGATACAAAAATTAAAGAATCTTTTATAAGGTTCAAAATTGTTGGGTAAACACAAAAAAGAAGTAAAAATCTCTGACTACGCTGATTGCCAACGTGTAAGCAAATGGGCCGCCTGTGATTTGCGGGCGGCCTAAAAAATTTTATTCAAGTCCGAACCGAGAACGAATTATTACGACTATATAGGTGAACGTTCAAAAGCATTCCGGAAAGCAGGGCGAAATA
>JAZQTY010000255.1:0-4883 GCA_045631025.1 Eubacteriales bacterium | reverse complement strand
TGTCAATACCTTTTTGCAAATTTCTGCAATTTTTTAATAAAATTTTAGTTTTATTATAAATAAGGATGCCCGCTGATTGCGGACATCCTTTGTGAACTTATAAGCAGTCACGTTCTATTGCATTTATAAAGCCCGATGCGTTGAACAGCTTATATTCCATAACGCGATCTCCAATGTCAACGAGATGTTCTTCCGTTGCGTTCTTTATAAATATTTTTCCTCGGCAGGGACAAACGATAACGACTTTTTTAGTGTCGCTGTCAGCGTCAAAGAAATATTTTTCTGATATGTAATGCTTGTATATTATTCTGTTTTTCTCGTAAGTGGTATATCCGTTTTCAAAAAGGTATATAGGTGTTTTTTTGAGTGGCGCGGAAATAAGTCTGCAAGCTATTGTCAATTTTTGGTTACTCAAAATCAAGTGATAACCCTCGTCGGGATAAAACGAGGAGCGATAGGGTCTGCCGTGCAACGAAAGATTATATCCATTTTCCTTGCAAACGCGTCGAAGCTTTTTAATGAACTTGCGTTTTGAATAAATAATTATAGCGTAGCGGTATGTTGAAAATATGATTATAAAAAGAACCGTTATTATAAGTAAAGGAATCTTGAATGCTCCGATAACCGTGTAGGCTGTAAAAAGCATTGGATAAACGATTGATACCGCTATACCTCCTATGATCCACAACGTAGCTGTAATGAAAAATTGTACGGCAAATAATATCACGGTTTTTAGCGTGCTTTGAGCATCTTTTTCTTTCGTCTGAATCTCCCACCAGCTAAGCGTAGAATGATACGCAAGATAGTAAAGAATCAAAAATGACGGCAAGGTTATCAGAATGGAAAGAAAGGTTTTAAGAGCGAAATTGCTAAAATTATTTAAAAATCCGTTGGTTAAGAATATAATCGGAGTTAATGCTGAAAAAATAATTGAAAATGCTGAAATTACCGCAAACTCAATCCAAAAAAGAGGATTTTTAACGATGAAAAAGAATTTGACGGATTTATTGTCACGGTTGACAAACGCACTCTTAAGACTTGTGTTGTAAAGGCACAGAACACTTGCAATCGAGAAAAAGATGAATAGGGAATAAATGAAGCTTACTTTGTTGTAAAGCTGAATATTCCAGAATCCCACGACGTATCTTGTGAACATTGGACTTTGTATATTTAAGCCGGCAAGTGCGGACGAAAGACATAAGGTTGCACAGAGCATAAGGGAGCGTATTAAGGAAATTATACTGTTTTTTCTAAATTCTCTTGTCAACTTATATCACCTCGCAGCTTATACTAATAGACCTACTGTCATTATATCAAATTAAGAGAAAAAAGTAAAGAGTTTTTTTAATTTTTTCGTTTTACCCGTAATGAGTAATCTATTTTATATAAACTATGTATTGACATTTTTCGGGGAAGGTTGTATAATTAAGTAACTAAACCATTGTGAGGATTTTATGTATAGAGAAACATCGAAGCTAATAATATACAGTGAGGTATTAAAGGACAGTATTCTCGGCAGACTTTCGGAGATTTTCAGAGAGCTTGACGAAGAAAAAACGCCGCGCGAGGTGCTTCGCACAAGACTATATAGCGAGGTGCGCCAGCTTTTGGAGCTTGCCACAAAATACGGATTTGACAAAAATTTGTGGCACAATTATCTTGCATATCTTTTGATAACCGATGAAAATCCTTTCAGCCTTACCTGCGAGAAGGCAGAGGCACGCGAGGGAACCGTAAATACCTTTGCGATTAACGATTTTTCTGCGATAAAGGCGCTTTTTGATTTCGATTTTTCGGATATTGAGTCAAAGCTCGGAGTGGATTGCTTTACCGTTCTTTCAAACTACCACGCCATATCCAAGCGCGAGCAGATATATAACAAGAACGTAAGCGGCAAGGTAAGGGCGCTTTCCGAGGCGATTGAAAACGCAGAGGACGGAAAAGCCGTATTTGATGTGGTTACTGACTTTTACCGCGACTACGGTGTCGGTATGTACGGACTCAATAAGGCGTTTAGGCTTGAGGGTGACGACGAAACGGGTGTCAGCATGCGCCCGATCTCGAATATGCAGCCCGTGTCACTTGACGACCTTGTCGGCTATGAGATCCAAAAGAAGATGCTAATAGAGAACACCGAGGCGTTTGTGCACGGCAGAGGCGGAAATAACGTTCTGCTCTACGGTGACAGCGGTACGGGTAAATCCACGAGCATTAAGGCGATAATCAATAAATATTACGACGACGGATTGCGTATGATAGAGATATACAAGCATCAGTTCCGCTATCTGTCAAGAATTATATCCGAGGTCAAAAATCGCAATTATAAATTCATTATTTATATGGACGACCTCTCCTTTGAGGAGCAGGAGATAGAGTACAAATATCTCAAGGCAATAATCGAGGGCGGCGTTGAAACAAAGCCCGATAACGTGCTGATATACGCGACCTCGAACAGACGTCACCTTATAAAGGAAACTTGGAAGGACAGAACGGATACGGAGATCGACGGCGATATCCACCGCTCGGAAACCATCGAGGAGAAGCTTTCTCTCGTAAATCGCTTCGGTATCTCTATTGGCTATATGAAGCCGTCGAGAAACGAGTTTGATAAAATTGTAATTGAGCTTGCGCGTCGCAGCGGTATTACAGTCGCTGACGAGGAGCTTTTGTACGAGGCGCACCGTTGGGAGCTTCGTAACGGAGGTATTTCCGGAAGAACGGCTCAACAGTTTGTTGATTACGTCAGAGGAAAGACTGCGAACTAACAAGGAGATTTTTTGATGATAAAACGCAGTAATGTAAAACGATTGATAGCATTAAGCTGTCTTGTTATTACGCTAATGCTATCTATGACAAGCTGTTGCGTAATACAGCTTGGCGGAGTAAAATCCGCGCAGATCAATGAGAATGGAGAATTGATCCTTGAATATTCAAACGGTAGGGAACAGAATATAGGTACCGTTGTAGGTCAGGACGGTAAGGACGGAGCTGACGGCAAGGATGGCAACGACGGTAAGAACGGGGGAGTTGGAAACGGCGAAGGTATTACCGTTTCACCAAATCAGACGGCAATTGAGGTAGCGGCGGCAAAGAGCCTTCGAAGCGCGGTGAGTATAAATTGTGGAACGCAGTGCGGCTCCGGAGTTATATACGAAATTGATAAATCAACGGGATACGCGTTAATAATCACTAATTATCACGTTGTGTATATTGCTTCCTCTAAATCGGTAAGCTCAAATATTTCCGTTTGCCTTTACGGCTCGGAAGAAAAAGGTCAGGAAATCGCGGCAGAATACGTTGGTGGCTCGTTAAATTATGATATTGCAGTACTTCGAGTACGGAACAGTAATGCCTTGATAGAGTCCGAGGCGGAAGCAATAAACGTTGCGGATTCCGACAAGGTGAACGTAGGCGCTACGGCGATTGCCATAGGAAACGCCGAGGGAATGGGAATTTCCGTAACTACGGGTATTGTAAGCGTGGTATCCGAGTATATAACTATGAAGGGTGCTGATAATCAGACTACGGTTACTTTTCGCGTTATGCGAGTCGACACCGCAGTCAATTCGGGAAATAGCGGCGGCGGACTCTTTGACGAAACGGGAAATCTAATAGGAATAGTTAATGCCAAGGTTGTTGACGAAAACGTCGAAAACATTGGCTATGCGATTCCGTCAAGCACGGCGATTGCCGTCGTTGAAAATATAAAGGCAAATTGCTTGAATTCAACCAATAAAAAGGTTATGCGTGCAAAGGTAGTTGAGGTCGCCGCGGAGAATCCGGTGGCGGTGCTTGACAGTACCACGGGATACGTTACGATCGTAGAGGACGTCGTGGTAAAATCTCCTTCGTCGGGATATCTTGCAAGAAACGTGTTGAGCGCGGGCGATATTATAACTGCGGTTTCGATCAACGGCGGGGAACTGATATCGGTAACCCGTACCTATCACGTTGACGATGCGGTGACGTCCCTTAAGTCTGGAGATACGATTACTATTTATTATAATAGAAACGGAAATAGCTACGATTATACGTTTTCCGTTTCCAACGCTAATATTGTTTCGATAAATTAGAATTTAGAATTTACAATTTCCAAATTTTCTCTTTAATAAAAAAATAAGTTCTGCTAACAATAATAGCAGAGCGGGAGAAAAAGCGGAAGCGCACGGTGAAATACCGCAAGGTAAACTAAAGACAGTGAGTCTTTCTTTTGCTTACCTCTCCTTGCTCGATAAAATAGATAGTTTGAACAGGAGAAGTTACTATGTCTAATAAGAATGTAGTGCCTGAAGCAAAGGAAGCTCTTAACAAGTTTAAGATGCAGGCTGCCAGCGAGGTAGGCGTAAACCTTAAGAACGGTTATAACGGCGACCTTACCTCTAAACAGGCAGGTAGCGTAGGCGGCCAGATGGTTAAGAAGATGGTCGAGAGCTACGAAAATTCTATCAAGAACACCAACGCGTAAGTATTGAAGTTCGAGAAAATCGGAAGCCGCCCATTGGGGCGTCTTCTGATTTTTAACGTGGGAGCAATGTTGCGAACTCCGCAATGTGATAAATCACATTGCCTCGCGATTTTCGACAACAGGATAACAAAAAACCACATACCCGAATGGGCTGTGCTTTTAAGTATATTCATTTTATTTTTGCCGTGGGAGAATTTGCTCCGCCCTGCGAGGCTTCCGACGCGGAAGCGGCGGAGCAATGTTGCGAACTCCGCAATGTGATAAAACACATTGCCTCGCGATTTTCGACAACAGGAAAACAAAAAACCACATACCCGAATGGGTATGTGTTTTTTTGGTGACCCGTGGGAGAATCGAACTCCCGTTACCGCCGTGAAAGGGCGGTGTCTTAGCCGCTTGACCAACGGGCCTGGTAGCG
>JAZQTY010000254.1:0-1993 GCA_045631025.1 Eubacteriales bacterium | reverse complement strand
GGGAGAGTCGTATTATTGGGACGCGGCTTACTTTGAGGGTAAATATTACGTCTACTTCGGCGTAGTCCCAGTTCTTTTGCTTTATTTACCTTACAGAGCGCTCGTCGGGGTGCATTTGCCCCATTTCGTCGCCATTTCTATCTTTTTGTGCTTATTTGCCATCGGCGCGTTTTTGTTGATTGCTAAAATAATAAAAAAATATTTCGGCGATGGCAAGGTGCCTCTCGCGGCTTACCTGCTCTCTGCGCTCGTTTTCGTGAACGCTGCAGGCGCGGTATTTATAGCCAAGCGCCCAGACTTTTATTCCATTCCGATAATAAGCGCACTTGCCTTCACCGTTTTCGGCTTATATTTTTGGATAAGCTCGATCAAGGAGGGTGGGAGTGTGTCGATACTCCCCGCGTGTCTCGGCTCGCTTTGCATGGCGCTCGTTGCGGGCTGCCGCCCACAGCTTTTGGTCGCATCCGCGTTTATCTTTGTAATTTACTGGCACTGCGTTTTCCGTGACCGCACGGTGTTTTCAAGGAAGGGGCTTGGCGCAACGCTTGCGCTTATACTTCCCTACCTCGTCGTTGCGGCGTTTATTCTGTGGTACAATTACGCTCGCTTCGGCTCTCCTTTCGACTTCGGCGCAAATTACAACCTCACGACGAACGATATGACTCGCCGCGGCTTCCGCGTAGAGCGTCTCGGTCTTGCATTTTTCACCTATATTATACAGCCTCCTAATATAACTGCTGATTTTCCATTTATAAACGGAACTGTAATCGAAACGAATTATCTCGGTATGAACGTTACCGAGCCTGTTTTCGGTGGTATTTTTACGGTAATTCCCCTACTATGGATACTCGCGTTACTCCCCCGAAAAGCACGAGAAATGAAGAAAAATCACCTTTCCTTCGTTATTCTCGGAGTCGTTCTTTGCGTATTTATTGCTTTGTTTGATGCGCAAGGCGCGGGAATACTCGGCAGATACGTGTCCGATTTTGCCTTTCTCGCTATTCTTTCCGCCGTATTCTTTACGTTTTATATGTACAGCACGGCAGACGAGCGCAGAAGCATAAATTTAAATTCATTCTTGCGCGCATCCTTCTTTGCAAGTGCCGCGTATTGCTTCCTTATCGTTTTTGCGGTATATTCCGTAGAAATATATTACTACAACCCGCACCTGTTCGTCGAGGTCTCCGAGCTCGTTCAGTTCTGGGGATAATCCAAAGGCGCAAGCATAAATAAATACAAAAGCCGCTTTTACTGTCAAAAGGATAGTTAGAGCGGCTTTTTTGTAAAAATCCGAGTTGTTACTCGCTTCAAAAACCTTACAAAAAATCTTATTTTCGATAGGTCTTACAAAAGTTGACAAAAATATATAAAAATATGTAAAAAATAACGTTATCTCGTTGACAAATGACAAAACATGTGATAAAATAAGTGTGTGCCGTTAATATGGCATCATTTGTTTTAGATTTGTAGAAGCTGTAAGCTTTTATAAATACATAACTGCCCGTATTCACGTGTAAGAATATCGGCAAAAAACAATTTAAGGAGGAACATTACGATGTTCAAAAAAGTTTTATCCCTGTTGCTTATAGCGACACTTCTTTGCTCCATGGCACTCTGCTTTGCATCATGTAACAAAGACGATGATGCTACCGGCATGAGCGAGTCCCCCCTTCCTATCCCCGAGCTTACCGCTGACTTCACGGTTCCCGAGGACTTCAAAATCGGTTTCATCTGCTTGCACGATGAATCCTCCACCTACGACAAGAACTTCATCGACGCTGTTCTCAGATATCAGGCTGCTCTTGGTCTTAAGGACGAGCAGGTAATCATCAAGAGAAACATTGAAGAGACCGAGAAGTGCTACGAAGCTGCTGTTGACCTCGTAAGCCAGGGCTGCGATATCATATTTGCTAACTCCTTCGGCCACGAGCCTTACGTTGCTCAGGCTGCTGAAGCTTATCCCGACGTTCAGTTCTGCCACGCAACCGGCGTA
>JAZQTY010000253.1:0-1723 GCA_045631025.1 Eubacteriales bacterium | reverse complement strand
GGGGCGCTTGATACCGCGTAGCTTACCTTGCCTACGCAAAGCTTGCGCGACTCAAGCAAGACTCTTGCCTGCGACTCGGATAGTCCGTAGAGGTCGGGCACACGCGCCTTCGGCACGTATTTGCCGAGGCTTACGGTGAGAGTGAGCGCTTCCTCCGAAAACAAACGCTCGCCTGCCGCGGGAACGCTTGAAATAACGCGCCCCGACGGCACGGTGTCGGAATATTCGTATATTTCTTTTACCGAGACGTGGGCGTTTAATAGGGCGAGACGCGCGTCGCGCAGGTCAGCGCCCGAAAAATTATCAACGGAATAAAAGCTTCTGCCAAGACTCACCTTGACGGTGACGGTAGGCTTTTTACCGCCCGAATACACTCGGCGAGTAACGCCTGCCAAGGGCGTTTGAGAAATGATCTCGCCTGCGGGGGTTATCTCGCTGTGCTCGTACGATACGAGGAAATTTATTTTATCCTCAAGGCTTTCTTCGGTTGCGGTAAATGACTCTCCCACAAGCTCCGGTATGACGAGCTTGCCGTAGGGACGCATAAACGGGAAAAAAAGTCCGAGCAGTACGACGGACGCGGATAAGACCGCTACGGTAAAGGCGGCGCAGAGCGCCCCGAAATAAAAGCGGATATGGGCGGGGCGGAGCAATAATTCCTTCGTCCTTGCAAGGAGCCTTGCCCACGCTGCGCTAAAGAGAATCGCTGCGCGGCGGCGAAGAGCTGTCGCGCGTATGAGTATTCGCCGAGAAAACGACGGTCTTTTGGCTTCGGGAAGCTCGCCGACCGAAAACAGCGCGTCAACGTTTATTCGCTCGCTTGCCTCTCGGAGCGTTGGGGGAAGAACCGTAAGGTATTGGGGCTTGCTCCGTCTTGCCCTTAAGCGCCTTTGGGCGCGCGATTCGTTTTTTACGGAAATATCCTTTATACGGTACGTCATTTCTGTCCCCCCAAAATAGAATATGTACCGAACTTTGTTATTAAGCCTTTCCGTCCTCGCGGCGAAGCTGACCGCAGGAGGCGTTTATGTCCGCGCCGAGCGTGCGGCGCACCGTGGCGCGTACTCCCTTTCTCTCAAGCGTTGCGGCAAAATCGGAGATCGCCTTTTTGTCCGAGCTTGAAAATCCCGTTTCCGTGACGGGGTTTACGGGAATGAGATTGACGTGAATGGGCATCGTGTCCGTGCGGCTTCGCAGCCTTGAATTGAGAAGGTCTGCCAAAGCGTTGGCGGCTTCTCTTGAGTCGTTCTTGCCGGCGATGAGCGTGTACTCAAAGGAGATGCGTCTGCCCGTTGCGGCGTAGTAATTTTTGCACGCCGTAAGCAATCTGTCGATATTGTATTTTTTATTGACGGGCATTATACTGCTTCTCGTGGCGTCGTCGGACGCGTGAAGCGAGATAGAAAGAGTTATTGGGAAGTTTTCGCGCGAAAGATCGTCTATGCGCTCGGCAAGTCCGCAGGTGGACAGAGAAATATGTCTGTAGCCTATGTTGAGCCCGTCCTCCGAGCCCACGAGCTTTAAGAATTTTATTACGTTTTGGTAGTTATCAAGCGGCTCGCCTATTCCCATCATAACCACGTTTGAGATGCGCTCTCCCGTGTCCTTTTGCGCGGCAATTATCTGACCGAGCATTTCAGAGGGGCGAAGGTCGCGAACCTTGCCGCCTATCGTGGAGGCGCAGAACGCACAGCCCATACGGCAACCGACCTGCGAGGAAATG
>JAZQTY010000252.1:0-1593 GCA_045631025.1 Eubacteriales bacterium | reverse complement strand
CGCCTTCATAAGTCCGAGGTTACCCTCCTGAATGAGATCAAGGAAAAACATTCCCTTGCCTACATAGCGCTTTGCTATACTTACAACAAGACGAAGGTTCGCCTCAACGAGCTCGTTCTTCGCGGCGCTCTTCGTCGCCTCGTCGTAATCTCCGCTCATTATCTCGGCAAGCTCCTTCTCTCTCTCCGTAGTGAGAAGCGGCACGCGTCCTATCTCCTTAAGATACATACGAACGGGGTCATCTATCGCAAGTCCCTCCTGCTCGAGTATCTTTTCCATATTCTCGCCGGTGCCAAAGGTGCTGACCTCGGACTCTATCTCCTTCATTTCCGTGCTGGAAAGATCGTCGATAGACGGCATTGCGCTATCCTCAAGGGCGTCGTAAAGCTTGTCAAGGCTATCGTTATCTACGTCCATCTCCTCGACCATCTCGTTGAGCTCCGTGTCCGTAAGCTTGCCCTCGTTGCGCTTGGCAACAAGCTCCTCTATGTCAATGGACTTTTCCTGTTCTACGTTCTGATTCTTCTGCATTTTTATTTCCTTCCTTTTATGTATTCCGTTGTTAAGTTGAATGTTAAAGACTAAAAAATTTGCGCCGCGTTTCCGTCTTTCGCTACGCCCCAAAAAACGCGTCCTACTTCTTTTGAGCGCGCTGTGAGCGAAGTCTTGCAAGCAAGTCGCTGCCCGATACGCCCTCGGTCGCCGCCTTTTGAGCTTTGAGGCTTGAAATCGCTGCTAAAAATACCTCTTTGTCGTTTCTCGTAAGCCGTCGGCGCTCGACCTCTATCTTTTCGAGTCTGCCCACCTCGTCAAGGCTGAAATACTGCCCGAGCACAGCGCGGGAATATCCCTCGGCAGAGGTTTCCAAGGCGCAAAGCGTTTCAAACGTTCTTCGCCCGAATTCCGTCACAAAGTCGCCTGCAGTCAGCTCAATCTCGCCCGTGGCAACGGCGTGCCTATACTCGTCGAATATTATCATCATAGCAAGGATATTTTCCTCGCAGTCGTTCGCTGCAACGTACTTTACCGAGTCGGGATTCACTCTGTCTCCTATATTTTTTATAGACAGAAGCGCATCTCGAGACTGCTTTTTTCGATACTCGCCGACAAGTCGCTTGCGAAGCCGCGCTACGTCAGCCCTAACCGACTCGATTGGCACTCCAAGCACCGTCGCGGCGTGCTGAATATATATGTCGCGCTCCACGTTGTTGTTTACCTCTGAAATCATTGAACAAATCTCCGCAGACGCCTTTATACGCTCATCCGAGAGACTTACGTCGTGCTCCGAAAGTATCTTGTCTATTTTAAATTCAAAGCCCGTCTTGCTGTCGTCAAGGCACTTGCGAAAGCTCTCCGCGCCGAATTTCTTGATATATTCGTCCGGATCCTTTGCACCCGGAAGCTTCAACACTCTAACCTCTACACCGACCTCACTAAGCAATTTTATTGCTTTATTTGCCGCGTTCTGTCCCGCGTTATCCGCATCGTAACAAATTATGACCTTTTTCGTGTATTTTGCAAATATTCTCGCCTGCTCCGACGTAATAGCCGTTCCGAGCGTCGCAACGGCATTTTCAAAGCCTGCCGCGTGCA
>JAZQTY010000251.1:0-3068 GCA_045631025.1 Eubacteriales bacterium | reverse complement strand
AGCCGAACCCTTTAACCTGATACGGATAATACCGGCGTAGGGAGATTGCAATTCGTCAAAGACAGACAGTGTCGGGCGCGTCTGACAGAAGCGAAAGAAATTCAACCGCACGGAGATTTCCGTGCGGTTTTAGTATTTTTTCGGAGGTGTCTTATATGACATTCAAAACTCAAAGATTGACGGTATCTGCCGTCATGCTCGCCGTCGCTACGGTGCTTTCCGTAGTATGCGAGTTTATTCCTTTCCTCAGCCTGCCTATGGGCGGGGGCTTTACGTTGGCAAGTATGCTGCCGATCGTAATTATATCCTATATGTACGGACTTAAATGGGGATTTTTCTCCTCGTTCGTATATTCGTGCATACAGATACTTATGTCTCTTATGATGGGAAAAACCGTGCTTGCGCTGTTTACTCCCTCGTCAAGCGACTATATGGGCGTGTGGGTTGCTATCGCCGTAATTATTATCGATTACCTGCTTGCCTATACGGTTCTCGGCATCGGTGGAATTTTTCGCGGATGCGTAAAGAATAAAATAGTCGCGCTCGTGCTTGGCGTTGTCGTTGCTCTTTCGCTTCGCTATATTTGTCACATCGTATCGGGATATATTTTCTACGGCGCGTGGGCAGAATGGTTCTTCGGTGAGGCAAAGGCAACGTATAAAATAGGAGAATTTATACTTAACAATTTCAGCGGTAAGGGATTGTCGCTGGTTTATTCGATATTCTACAACGGACTTTATATGATTCCTGAAATAATAATAACGGCAATAGCTGCCGCAGGCGTCGGAAATATTCCGAAGATAAAGAAGATCGATAAATAATCAAAAGGGGCTCTGTGCTAAAGACGGAGCCCCCTGTTTTTATTTGTTTGAATCAAGTATTCGTTGCGCAAACTCAACGAGCTTTTCGCGAAGCCAATCAGGCGACTCAATACGTATTTTTGCACCCGTTGACATAATAATTCCCAAAAACAGCTCGATGCTCGGAAATTCGCAACGATAGCGGTGACCGCGCTCCTCCTTGACTATAAAGCTGTGCAAATTCATAACGGTGATCTTGTCGTGGATTTCGAGCACCGCAGAGTAGGGAAGCTGCATCTGAACGACCGAAACGTGCGCGGACGTGTCAACGAAATCACGAAGCCCCGCAAGCACCGTACTGTAATCCGAGTCGTTTTCCGTGCTTATCATTGACGGCAAAATAAACTCTGTTTTGTAATAGTAGCCCTTACGTGACGCGTCGTAAACCAAGGGCGCGTCAAGCGCTGATCGCATATGCTCAAGGTCTCTTTGTGCTTGTCTTGAGGAAATCGAGAATTTTTCGGATATGTCGTGTGAATTTGGATAGCATCCGTCGGAAACCATCTTGTGAAACCACTGAATTCTGTCGTTGGCGTTCATAATAAACTCCGTTAAATCTGTTCTTGATTTTCGTCAGCTGCCACTTCCGACGACGTATTATCGTCTTGCGTAACTGCTTTGTTACAGAAGCACAGCTGAACGAGTCTTGCTATGGAAAATACCGCAAGCGCAAGATACGCTATATCGTAATAGAGCGTGGAGTAATTCCAAGGCATAGCGCCTGCAAAAAAGCAAACTATGGACGGGAGCGCGCAAGCTGTGAGAAGGATAGAAGCGGCGGTAGCGCCCAAAAGATGAAGCCCCATCTTTTGCTCGTCAAGTCCGCGGCGCATCTCGTTTACTACGAGAAGCATACCGCCAAGCGCAGCAAAAATAAATATTATTTTATTTGGAGAGTTCATTTGCACGAAGCTGTCAAAGTAAGAGCCTGCGAGTGCCGTTACAAGCCATATTACCGTAAAGCATCCCGTTAAAACGTACGGTACGCTTGCGCGAGCTTTTGTAAAAGCAGTTAACACGAAGAAAACGCACGCTCCTATTGACGATATAAGCGTGAGCGCTGTCTGCCAAGTAAGGCTGAACGTATCAAGGTCGTTTAAAAGTCCCTTTACGTATATAACGGTAAAAAGCGCGAAGCCTGCGGCGGGTAGGAGCGCGAGATATTTTACGTATGGCGTGTCACTCGCGCTGCTTGTAAAAATGCTTATTGGCTTTACGAGTGTAAAAGCGATAGCCGCAATTAAGGATAAAACGGTAAGCGCCTCAAATATTATCGGTAAAGCAGCGCCCGATTGATAGTATCCAATATCCTTATCAAAAAAGAAAAGTATGTTAAGAGTTCTCAAAACTGCGCACAGAAGCGTAGCCGATAAAGCGACTATGCCGTATATCTTGCGTGCGCGTGAGCTTTTAAAAAAATCTGACATATAAACTCCAAAAAAGTTGATGTAATAATATAACAACATAATTATATACCGAAATTTTGAACCTCGTGTAAACAAATTAAAAATCTATAAAAAATACTTGACGGCTTTTTTCAGATATGGTAATATGTGCGTAGCTTAATTAAATGAGGAGTCAAAATGACGGAGAAAAATAAAAACGGAAACAAGCCGATTGTAATAACGATAATCATAAGCGTAGTTTTGGTCGCTTCCTTGGTACTTACCTTGGTTTTTGCTGACCACGCCGTCGGCAGCTTGTCGATGTATCAGCTAAAAAAAGGAATTGAGGGAAGTGACACGTTGGTTATATCCGCACCGACGTATTCCGAGGAGTTTCCCGTTGGAGCGGAAAAACGAGTTGACGGTGAAAGGGCAAGTGAGCTTATATCTCAAATTTATGATATCACCGAAGCTTCAAAATACGATTCTACGATGAGCGGTGAGAAAGGCTATTGGGATACGAGAATTACCTTTTATCAAGGTAACGAAAGCTGTTCCTTGTATCTTAATGAGAACGCTATTTACATAGGAAAGCGTAACAAGGCGTACGTTTATAAAATTTCAGATTCTTCCATATCGCAATATGCAGAGCTTTTAAATCAAATAAATAATATTCTTTCGGAATAAATAAAGCTTCGCCGTTGTTTCATTAGTAGAAACAACGGCGAGTTTTTATTTTAAAGAGCCTCTACTATTTTTAGCCATTCCGAAGCGGTTGCGTCACTTGGCATCGCAAGCGTGCCTAAGTCGGAGGCCAAGCGGT
>JAZQTY010000250.1:0-1726 GCA_045631025.1 Eubacteriales bacterium | reverse complement strand
GTATCTTCGGAGATATTTTTCGGATACGGGAAGGCGCGAAAGGTACGTTTTCCTCGTTGACGAGGCACATAATCTTGCCGACCGCGCAAGAGATATGTATTCCGCAACGTTGCGCCGCTCACACGTCGAGGCGCTGATTTCTCCCGAAAACGACGGCGATATTGGCGGCGCGCTTGAAAGCTTCTACCGTTCCATGACTGACCTGCGACGTCTTTGTAAGGATTCGCTTGTCAAGGATTCGCTCGGAAATGAAAGAGGATTTTTTATAAGCCGCTCGCCGCTTACGGCTTTTCTTGAGTCACTTGAGGTTTTCAGAAAAAAGCTTGAGAGCTGGCTAAAGAAGAACGAAGCGCATCCCCTTTACGACGGGGTTTATACCCTTGTATCCGACGTAAGACGATTTGAGTGCGTAAACGAATACTTTGATAAGGGCTTTCTTTCTTACGTTGAGATATGCGACGGGGACATATCCGTTAAAACGTACTGCCTTGATCCGTCGGCGGTTATGAATACTCTTTTGAAGCGCGGGATTGCGTCCGTTATGTTTTCCGCGACGCTTACTCCCGCAGAGTATTTCTGCGACGTGCTCGGCAGGAGTGAAAAAAACGTAAGTATAACTCTGCCGTCTCCGTTCGACAGCGAGAATCTGTGCGTTGCCGTTGCCGATTACGTGAGTACGAGATACGAGGACAGAGACTCGAACGTTATGAAGTACGTTTCGGCAATCGCCGCGACGGTAAGCGCAAGAGCAGGGAATTACGTGGTGTATTTCCCGTCGTACGATTGTATGGAAAAGGTTTATAAGACGTTTTGCCGAAAATATCCCCAGGTCAATACGGTGGTGCAAAATCGCAATATGACTCACGCCGACAGAGAAAGCTTCCTCGCAAGCTTTAAGGCTGACGAGGGGCGCTTGCGCGTTGGCTTTTGCGTGCTCGGTGGGGTGTTCTCCGAGGGCGTTGACCTGCCGGGCAGCCGACTTATCGGCGCTATCGTTATCGGCGTTGGGCTTCCCGGACTTTCTAACGAGAGAAATATAATAAAGGAGTATTTTGACGAGGACGATGGCAGGGGTTACGACTACGCATATACCTATCCGGGAATGAATAACGTGCTTCAGGCGGCGGGGCGAGTTATACGCACCGAAAGCGATGCGGGCATCGTCGTGCTTGTGGACGACAGATATGCGACTCCAAAGTACAGACAGCTGTTTCCACAGCATTGGAAAAACATTCAATATGCAGGAAACTCTGCGTCACTTGCAGAAATAGCAAGGCGTTTTTGGCAGGATAGGGGTAAAATATGAATTATTTGTTAAATAAATGCACAAATCAAAAATAATTCTTGCTTTTTGGAGTGCGATGTGTTATAATGTATCGGTATGAAAAATTAAGAACTATTCGGAGGGAAAAATGACTTACGAAATGATGTCTGCCGAGGCGCTTAAGAGCGAGCAGGCAAAGCTTTTGGGTGAATATGAGGATATAAAGGCACGCGGACTCACGCTTGATTTGTCGCGCGGAAAGCCCTCGAGAGAGCAGCTTGATCTTATGACCGGTATGCTTACCGTTCTTTCAAAGGATGAGGATTGCTTTGCGGAAAACGGATTTGACTGCCGTAACTACGGAGTCCTTGACGGTATTCCCGAGGCTAAAAAGCTTTTCTCCGATCTTCTTGATATACCCACTAAGAATATTTTCATCGGCGGAAACTCTTCGCTTAATTT
>JAZQTY010000249.1:0-15129 GCA_045631025.1 Eubacteriales bacterium | reverse complement strand
AGCGGACGGTTATCAAACGCAGAGGGCAAGCGGAAACCGAAATCGACAAGATTTTTCTTTCTCGCCGTATCTCCGCCACTCATTCCGCGCACCTGCGGAATGGTAACGTGCGACTCGTCTATGAACAGTACGAAATCCTCGGGGAAATAATCAAGCAAGGTATAAGGCGTTGACCCAACCGGTCTACCCGCAAGCACTCGAGAGTAGTTTTCAACACCGGAGCAAAAGCCCACCTCTCGAAGCATCTCAAGATCGTATTTAACTCTCTCCTCTATACGCTGTGCCTCGATCAGCTTTCCCTCGGCGGTAAAAAAGTCGCGGCGTTCAATCATTTCGTTCATGATTTCAGTAAGAGCCTTTTCCTTTTTATCGTCGGAAACTGCGTAGTGAGTTGCGGGATATATCGGAGCATAATTAAGCACTCTCAAAACCTCTCCCGTAACTACGTTTATTTCTGAAATTCTGTCTATCTCATCGCCGAAGAACTCAACGCGGAGCGCTTTATCTCCCATATTTGCGGTAATAATATCGACCGTATCTCCCTGCACGCGGAATTTATCACGCTCAAGCGAGAGATCGTTTCTGTCGTAGCTTATCTGCACGAGCTTTTTGATAAGCTCATCACGGCTCATCTGCATACCGGGGCGAAGCGCCACGACGAGTTTTTGATATTCAAGCGGATCACCGAGCGAATATATACACGAAACGCTCGCCACGATTATGACGTCACGGCGTTCAAAAAGCGCCGAGGTAGCACTATGCCGAAGCATATCTATCTCGTCGTTTATCATCGCGTCCTTTTCGATATACATATCCTTACCGGGAATATATGCCTCGGGCTGGTAGTAGTCATAATATGACACAAAATATTCAACGGCATTATCGGGAAAAAGCTCCCTGAATTCCGAACAAAGCTGTGCAGCAAGAGTCTTGTTGTGGGCAAGAACGAGAGTAGGCCTGTTTAACTTTGCAATCACGTTAGCCATGGTAAAGGTCTTTCCCGAGCCCGTAACACCTAAAAGCGTTTGATATCTGTTTCCGCTCTCTATACTATCGACCAGTCCGCGAATTGCCTCCGGCTGATCTCCGCTCGGCTCAAATTCAGCACGAAGCTTGAATATTCCGTTATTCATAAAGCATATACCTCCTCTCAAAAATTAACTTATATATAATTATAACACATATATTTTAAAAAATAAAGTGGGATATATAATTTTTATTGATTTATTACTTGACTTTTATTTTCACATAGGATAAAATTATTATATGTTATGCGGGCAATAAAACTGTGGAGGTGAAAAATGAGAATAATCATACATTCTGATCTGAATAACTTTTTTGCCTCCGTTGAATGCTTAAAAAAGCCTTGGCTTAAGGACGTACCTATGGCGGTTGCCGGTGACAGCGAGCTGCGTCACGGGATAATTCTCGCAAAGAATATTCATGCGGCGGCATGCGGCGTAAAAACCGCAGAGCCGATATGGGCGGCAAAAAGAAAATGCCCAAATCTCGTTACCGTTCCTCCCAACCACGACGATTACGTTATCACCTCCCGCAAGGTTCGAAAAATTTATGAGGAATACAGCAACAACATCGAAGCGTTTGGCATTGACGAATGTTGGATAGACGTGAGCGATATAGCCAAGGATTTTGAAGCAGGTCGTGAGATCGCAGACGAGATAAGAACAAAAATATTTGAACAGATCGGCATTACCGCATCGTGCGGCGTATCCTTTAACAAGGTATTTGCAAAGCTCGGATCGGATATTAAAAAGCCAGATGCAACTACAGTGATCAGTGACAAAAACTACAAGGAAACCGTTTGGCCACTTGACGCCGATAAGCTTTTATTCGTAGGACGTTCAACTAACAAAAGTCTATCGCAAATGAATATTCATACAATCGGAGATATTGCCAATACCGACGAGCGCAGCCTTGAGCTTATTTTCGGCAAGCACGGAAAGACGCTTTGGCAAAATGCAAACGGGCTTGACGACTCTCCGGTAAAGGACGTCGATCTGCCGTCGATTGTAAAGTCGGTAAGCCACAGCATTACTCTTCCGCGTGACATAATCAACGACGATGACGTAAGAGTCGTTCTTATTTCCCTTTCCGAAAAGGTTTCATCAAGACTTCGACGACTTGATATGGTTTGCAACACGGTACAGATATACGTTCGAGACTTTGAGCTTTGTTCTTATGAAAGACAGCAGAAGCTCTCCCTACCCAACAGAACGGCGTCTGCTCTTTTTGAAGCGGCGTTTGCTCTTTTCAAGACAAATCATACGAGTGGAAAGCCCATTCGCTCGCTTGGAGTGCGTGCCACTGACCTTTCCTACGACTCGGTGCAGCAGCTTTCCATCTCTAAAGCGCACGACAATTTGGAAAAATACGAGAGAATAGAATCCGTTACGGACGGGATACGTGAAAGATTCGGCACGTCAGCGTTGAAGCGCGGAGTTATGCTTACAACCAACGTGCTTGACGGCTTTGATTCAAAACACGAATAAACCGTTACAAAAAGGACGAGAAATCAAAATTTCTCGTCCTTTTATATTTTTTACATAAAGTTAACCGTTAAGATATTCAGCTACCGTTTCATATTTAACGCAAGTGCAATCCTTCATCGTAAATACGTATAAGTTATCCTCTGCCAAATAGATATTATTCGCATCGCAATTCTCAATTATCCATTTGTTTTGATCACCGTTATAGAGATCTATGTTTCCCTTAACTATCCAAGCACTGGCAGGCCAGAATACGTGCTTGGGAGTTATCCTTGCGTACACTGCTCCGCAGCTGTTTTCAGGCAATCCGTGGTGAGCAACCTGCACGATATCACTGTCCAACGTAGATGGCTTATACAAAGACATCATCGTTTTTCCCTTATCATCATGATCTCCGAGGAATAACATTGATTTTCCTTCAGCTTCGAGCTTAAAGACTACGCTGCTATTATTGTAATCGTCGAATTTACTATCGTACACATCAAGCGTAAAGAGTATATTTATCTTTGCGTTTCTTATATAGAATTCCTGTCCGGGGTGAGCCTTGATTTGGGGAACGTTCGGGAACGTAGTGTTCAAAAACTCCCTCATATTTTCCGTATAACGGATATTACCATCTCTCTCATTTGCCCAGTTATCCACAAGCTGCCCTGAATCCGGCAGGTTGCATATGAATTTTTCTATAGTTAACTTTTCGGCATAGGCATCAAAGAAGTCTTCAAAAACGTCTACGTGGTCATCGTGCGCGTGGGTAATAATCCATGCGGCGATTACGATTTTATCGGGATTGGGCGCCTGCTTTTTCAAAATATTATATATACGGTCAGCATATCCTTCGCAGTCAAAACCACCGTCAACTACGATAAAGCTTCCGTCAACAAGTCTTATTATGTAGCACATTCCGTTGTACGTTCTGGCGCTGCCGTCATAAAGTCCAACCTGGGTTATAGTCGTATCGCAACCGTTAACGGGAGTATATACGTTATCCTCCGCTTTCGTAGGAAGTGCAGTTGCGCTCAAAGGCTCCGAAAGCACCTTACACATGTTATTATGCGACGTGTATATTGCCGTAACGACGTATTCATCGTTTACGTAAGCTCTGTATGTATTACCGTCAATTTCCTTCTCGGAATAAAGCGTAAAGCCCTCGTCGGCTATGGCGTTGCAATAAGAGTTAAACTTATCCTCCTTCGTACTTCCGAAATTGAGCATATGACAGTCGTCGCCTGTATCAACATAAGTAGGCGAGAGTCCGTCAAGCACGGGAAGAACGGAAAGCGGAGCAGCAAACATTCTATCGATTACAAAATCCGCGCCCAAGGAAATATTTCCGCTTGAATCCTTATTCTCCTCAAGCATTTTTGCAAGCTCCGTAAGCACCTCGGAGATCGTCTCGGAATCGTAACCCGCAACGACGAGCTTACTGCCAACAACGCGTACCTTCACTTCGTTATATTTGAGAGTACTGTAAACCTCGTCACTCTCGGGATATCCAACGTCGCCTATAATTATTTCCGACTTATCTGCAACGTACTCCACTCTCTTTCTGGGAGTGACTGATATAGCGCCTACGGTATCAGCGTATGTCCTGGCAAAAGCTTTTATCGAATCGTTAAGCAACGTATCTTTTTTGCTTGTAACGGTGATACTCGCGTGCTTATCGTCAAGCTTAATATCAACCTTATCTACTCTTGGGGTGGTTTCACTTTCTGTTTCTATTTGAGTATCGCTTTCGGTTTCTCCTTCATCGTTACCGTTGTTATTACACGATACACAGCCAAGTATCATGCATATCACCAGTAAAGAAATAAGAACTCTTTTTAAGTTTTTTAACATCACGTTATGCCTCCTATAATAGAATTTATAATTTTCGTTTAGTGTCTCTTCCGTGTCATTCTACCATTATTTATAGGGTTTGTCAATAATTAAAAGTTGCAACTTTGCACTCAAAAGTCCACTTGAGTATACAAAATATCTATGTTTATTTTGTGAATTTTAAACATTGCTTCTATTTGCCAATATAATCAGCTAACGTATCGTAGCGTATAACCGAGCAATCCTTCATCGTAAATACAAATACGTTGTCCTCTGCCAAAAAGATTTCACAGTTATCAACCACGTATTTGTTTTGGCTAACCTTGAAAAGGTCTGTTCCCTCAATCACTTGCGCGGCGATAGGCCAGAATGCATATTCAGGAGCTATTATTTCGCAAATGGCGTTACAGTTGTTTTCAGGTAAGCCGTGGTGTGCTATCTGCACTATATCACTCTTTAACGTACTTGATCCGTACAGCTTCGCAAGCGTATTTATTCCGTCATCATGATTTACATCGTGATCCCCAAGAAAAATCATTCGTTTATCATCCGCTTCAAGGGTAAATACGACGCTGCTTATGTTAAAATCTCGGAGCTTCTTTTCATATACGTCGAGAGTAAACAATATGTTTATCTTTGCGTTTCGTATATAAAATTCTTGTCCCGGATGCGCCTTGGTTACAGGCGTTTCTGAAAAATACTCCTCGATACAAGCTCGCACGTTATCGGAGCGATTCCACACGGGCTCCCATATATTTGCCGCTTGCTCGTCCGACGGGAAATTGTATATAAATCTTTCCACAGTCACCTTGTCGGCGTACGATTCACAGAAAAACTCAAAAATATCGACGTGGTCGTCATGCGCGTGCGTAAATATCCATGCGGCAATTACGATGTTGTCGGGATCCGGTGCTTGCTTTCTCAATACGCTGTAAATGCGGTCCTCGTACTTCTCCTTCGTCGTATCTACGCCTCCGTCAACGATAATAAAGCTTCCGTCGGCAAGACGTATTATATAACACATTCCGTTATACGTTTCACTATAATCGTCGGCGCGATACAGTCCAAGCTGTGTTATAGTCGTTTCACAGCCGGCAATAGGAGTGTACTTATTATCCTCTGCCTTTACAGGAAGCGCAGTTGCGCGCAACGGTTCTACAAGCACCTTCCCGATTCCGTTGTATTGAGTATAAATAGCAGTAACTACGTAGGCAGCATTTACGTAAGTATTGTATATATTTCCTTCAAAGTTTTCACCGGCATAAAGCGTAAAGCCCTTGCCGAGCATACCCTCACAATAAGAATCAAACGCTTGCCTCTCTACGGCGCCGAAATTTATCATATAACAATCGTCGCCCGTATACGTACGGTTTGGAGTAGCGCCTTCAAATTCAGAAAGAGTATCAAGCATGGTATCAAAACCTTCAGATATGCTTATGCTACCAAAGACGTTACTCTGCGTGGCTCCCTTATGAAAGATAATGCCATCAACGTCAAGGAAAATATCGGACGAAGCCGAAACAAGCTCCGTGATTTCTATTGCATAGAAATACGTTCCTCCATACTCGCTTGCATAAACCGGTTTATTATCGGCAATAAGGCTTGTGTAAACGGTTTGCGTAGTGACGGTATTGGTGTATTTTTTATCGCCGTAATAAACGGTAACCTCAAAGCCAAGCTTTGAGAAATCCTCAAGCTCCTCTTCAGTAAGGCTCACAATTCCAACGATACGAATTTTATCGCCGTCATTACTCATCTGATAGAAAAGATTTGACGTGTTGGCAGTAACCATATTGGCAACACTGCCGGGAAGATATTGTATATTCTTATTCGCATAGCTTGAATACGCGCTCGTGGGTACGAGAGTAGTAGCCGTGCTGACCTCCTTCCAGCCGCGTGCTGCGTAGGTTTCCGTTGTTGAATATGCCCAACGTTCAGCTCCTGCCGGTATAACGTCGCAATACGTATTCAGCATGTCGTCCTCGCGACAATCCGTATCGTTGTCAACGTATACGGCAGCCATTGAAAGAACGTAACAATCGGCAAAATCAGCTTTACCGCTATACCAAATCAGATTGCCTTCCCTCTTATATCCCTTGTATTGCTTTCCAATAACGGCAATATCGCCAAGAGAAACGTTCCCCGCCTTATCGTATGTGATAAGGGCAGAATAGCCTCCGTCGTTTTTGTTTACGGTTTCAGTAATTCCGTAATCTGAATTTATAACGCCGTATTTACCTGCAAAAACAACGTCGTCAATATCATTATTTTTATATCCCGAACCTATAACGGCAGCAATAGCGCCGACGGACCCCCAAAATTTGTTTTGCTTGTTTGCTCCTAAATACCACCACGCATCAATTTCTGCGTAAACAGTTTGAAGCTTTCCACCCGCAACCTCACCGATAATACCTCCGACTCTCTGATCGTATGATTTTATGGCAGTAGCCGAGCCTAACGTAACGGAGTTAAGAATAATTACGTTCTTGACAGCGCCTCCCGAAAGCTTATTGATAAATCCCCCCTTAACAGCCTCTCGCTCAAACACTCGGTTGGCATAAATACCTCTGATAACGTGTCCCTGTCCGTCAAAAACTCCTTTAAATACAGGAATCTCCGGCCATTCGTTTTCGGGAGTGGAAGCCAAGGTGGCCTTATTATTACTTATGCTTGTAATTGCATTCCAGCCCGGATTTAAGTCGATATCCGCCATAACTTTAACCGTGGTGCCTTCAAAGGTCTCCCCTTCGTTTGCAAGCTTTGCAAAGCCAAGCAGATCTGCCGCATCATAAAGATAAAATGTATGAGTGACTGCGTTTTCGTTAAACCATGAGGTATCCGGAGTTATGGCATCAGATGATTTCACTTCGTTCGCCGCAAGCGATGGAATGGCAAATATGCTCGTAAGCATACTTATAATAAGACAAACTGCAATTTTTTTGGAAAAAAAGTTTTTCATAAGCTTTTCCTTTCCTACTGTCAAATTGAGAGTTGGTATTTAAATTTTCTGTTTATTAAATAATTTTATTGCCTCTTTGCAAACACTCTCCGCGTCTACGTTTGCTGATTTTAAAATATGCTCGTCCTTGTTGCGCTCTGTAACGAACGTGTCATCGGTCGCTATTATCCCTATCTTCTTCTCATCGATCTCATCAATGCATACAAGCTTATCCTTGAGATTCATACCGAATCCACCGCTCTTTATCTCTTCCTCAAGTAAAATTATAGCGCAATTCTTATTATTCAAAAGCTTATAAACGTTTTTTGCAGCTTCGTCGTACGGCTTAAGAATCTCAAGTAAAATCACTCCTACGCTTATTCCTTGGGTTTTTAACATCTCGCAGGCAGCAAGAGCAACCATTACCATACGTCCGTGAGTGACGATAACAACGTCGTTTTCTTTGGCGTCATCAAAATTACGCCTTGCGCCAAGTTCAAAATCAACGCTATTTCCGTAAAACTGCGATATTACTTCCCTATTCTCGTATCCGTTGGGATATCTTATAGCACAAGGAACGCCCTCGCGCATTGCTTGCTTAAGCGAAAGCTCCAGGGTTAGGTTGGTTATCGGCGTGTATATTTTAATATTTGGAATTTGTGAAAGGAATGCCACGTCAAAAATGCCGTGATGCGTAGCGCCGTCTCTTGCATTAAGTCCTGCACGATCAACACACATTATAACGGGTAATTTTTGCAGAGCAATATCGTGAATTATATTATCATATCCGCGTTGCAAGAACGTTGAATATATAGCTACAACGGGCTTCATTCCGTTTGCCGCAAGCCCGGCCGCAAAAGTAAGAGCATGCTCCTCGGCAATACCGACGTCAAAGAATCGGTCCTTAAAATTATCCTTAAATTCACAAAGCCCCGTTCCGTCGCACATTGCAGCAGTAATAGCGCAAACTTTATCGTCTTTTTCAGCAAGCTTCGTTATCACGTGCCCCATATTTTGTGAAAATGTCATACAGCTTACGTTTTCCGTAACGCTTGGAGACATTCCGTGGTAGAGGTCGGGGGCGTTTTCAGCAGGAGTGTATCCTTTTCCTTTAACAGTCTTTACGTGAACGAGCACGCTCTCACCAAGCTTTTTGGCTTCTCCGAGAAGTCTTGCAACGGCTTCGTAATCGTTTCCGTCAATAGGTCCGAGATAAGTAAGACCCATGCTTTCAAAATAGTTAGAACCATAAAGCGTATTTTTTACACCTCGTTTAACAGCCAAAACTACTTTAAAGAGCCAATTTCCTATAAGAGGAATTTTTTTGAGGAATGCGCCCGTAGCTTTTTTTGTTTTGAAATACCCCGGACGCGCCCTAAGTTTAGAGAGATTGCTTGCAAAGCGCCCTATGTTCTTTGATATTGACATCTCATTTTCATTTAGAATTATTATGAGGTTCAAGTCCTTGCGGCAATTATTGAGCGCCTCGTGTATCATACCGCCCGTATACGCACCGTCACCAATAACGGCAACCGTATAGGCATCAGAGCCCGCAAGCTTATCGGACACAGCAAAGCCAAGAGCAGCAGAAAAAGATGTCGAGCTATGTCCTGCGCCAAAGCAATCGTGCTCGCTCTCAAAGCGATTGGTAAAGCCGCAAAGTCCGCCGGATTCGCGGAGAGTATCCATTTGCAAATATCTTCCGGTAAGCAGCTTATGTACGTAGCTTTGATGTCCAACGTCAAAAATCAAGTGATCCTTCGGCGAATCAAAAACTCTGTGAATTGCCATGGTCAACTCAACTGCGCCGAGATTTGATGCAAGATGTCCGCCATTTTTTGAAACTATACGCACAAGCTCGTTGCGTATTTCTTCCGCCACGTCATCCATTTCTTCTTCAGGAATATTTTTAAAATCTATGGGAGATTTTATTTTTTCCAAATATCTATTTTCTCGTATATTATATTTATTCATGATATTTCCTCATGTAAAAATTCCATGCTTTTCATATTATTATAACATATATTAACCAAAAAATAAAGAGTTTTTTCAAAAATATTAGGGGCTATCCTAAAGATAGCCCCGCATGAATTATTTTCTTCTGTCAAACTCGGGATTATAAGCGTAAAAGTTCTTGGAATCAAGATCATCCTGCGCCAAACGCATGGCGTCGCTAAATCTTTGGTAATGCACGATTTCTCTTTCACGCAAGAACTTGATCGGATCGCGCACGTCGGGATCGTCTACAAGTCGCAAAATATTATCATAGGTCGTGCGCGCCTTTTGCTCTGTTACTACCACGTATTCGCAACGTTTTTGGGGGTGTCGAAAACGCGAAATTCCCTTGATTTATAAGGGTTTGTGGCACTTTTAGAGTTGCCGAATTTTTAGAAATTCCAATGAATTTCGATGGGTACGTTTCTGGTGCCCGGAATGCGCTTTCCGACCTTGATTTTATCGATCAAAATATCCACCATTTCCCGTGTCAAATGCTCTACTTTGACGTACTGTTCGATCAGCTCACGTCGGTTGTCGCCAACTGCAATTTTGATGTCGATCTCAGCAATTTGTTTTTGACATTCTAACACTTGCGCTTCAAGGCGTTCTTTTTGCGTGGTAAAATCCTTCGACAATTCGATGAAATCTGCTTCACAAATTAACCCTTTTACTTTGTCAAAATAGAGATCGCGTAAACCTTTGGCAAACTGATTGATCTTACCTTGATAGGTCGCAATCTCGCATTCAAGTGATTCCTTTCGCTCCATCAGATCGGCACAGAATTGCACCTTGCGTTCAAGCTCATCCATATCAAGATACGCTGCGTTCAGTCGCTTTAATTCGTCGATGACCATTCTTTCAAGACGTACCACCGAGATAAACGCACCCTCGCACGCCCCCTTGGCGTAGTGTCGGCTGGGACATTGCAAAAAGTGCCTGCCACCCGACTTTGAGGAGCGCATTACATATCCGCAGGACGCGCACCGTACCTTTTTTGCGAAGAGTCCGATCGTGCCGACCTTAAACGGCTTTGCGCGCTCGGCGATCATCTTCTGCACTCTGTCCCACAGAGCGCGGTCAATGATCGGCTCATGCGTGCCTTCCACGCGGAACCATAGTTCTTTGGGGCGTGGGCGGCTGATGCTCGTTTTATAAGAAATGCTTTCGTACTTACCCTGCACCAGATTGCCGATATAGGTCTCGTTGACCAGCATATCCGAAATAGCGAAATACTTCCAAAGTGTGCTATTTTTGCTCGGCGGCAAACTGAAACGAAGTCCCTGCATCCGCTTGTACTCGGTGGGGTTAGGTATTCCTCTGTCATTGAGCATTCGCGCGATTGCAGTTTTGCCGTAGCCTTTCGAGAAGAGCGTGAATACCTCTCGCACCACGGCAGCGGCTTCCTCGTCAATAATGAGATGCCCCTTGATATTAGGATCCTTTTTGTACCCGTAGAGCGCAAACGAGCCGATGTGATAGCCGTTTCTGCGACGGCTGTCCAGCGCCGATTTGATGCTGTCTGACATATCTTCCAAATACCACTCGTTGACAAGTCCGTTGATCTGGCGACTTTTTTTGTTGCCCTTGTTTGCGGTGTCGGCATTGTCAACGATGCTGACGAAGCGAATGCCCCATATAGGAAACAGACCGTGTATGTATCGCTCCACAAGTTCCAATTCTCTCGTGAATCGGGATTGTGTCTTACAAAGGATAATGTTAAATTTTTTCGCCTGTGCGTCAGCAAGAAGTCGCTTGAATTCGGGACGGTTGCGGTCCGAGCCCGCATAGTCGTCGTCGCTGTAAATGCCGTAAAGCTCCCAGCCCATGCGGTCGGCGTAATCGCGGAGCATCGTCTTTTGGTTCTGAATACTACCCGAATCGTCGGTGGCGTTCTTCTTGTTTTTGTCCTCCTCGGACAGTCTGCAATATATTGCTACTTTTTCTCTCATGTTCTTATCTCCTCCACGATAAGAACAAGTTGTTTTCTTGTCTTTATTTTACCATAAAAACTTCTGTTTGTCATGGACTCGGAGAAAAATTTACATTTTTTTTGCGTTCTAACACGGTGATCAGTTCTATCCATATACGCGTATAGTCCTCCTTCGTCAAAAAAACGTTTTTAAAAACACTTGTACATACTTCGTTTTTTGTATCATTAAATTCAGCTTTTTCTTTCTCCATATCACTCCTCCATTCTTTTGTAAAACTATATGATTATAAACGAGCTCACTATAACATTTTCTTGTACCATTATTTACAAAGCGATATTGCTTCATTACGAATTCGTTCCATCAAGTATTCTCCATCAAGGTCTGTAAGTTTTTTATACCAATTAGAGCGAAAGAACCGCTCTAATTCATTAAGCTTAGAAGCATCGCCGTCACGAAGAAAATTTCCGTACACTCTTCTGTAATCGATGCATGCCTGTAAAATAACCGCGTTTGCTATATTCTCGTAAGGATCTGTACCATCTTCATTACACATAATAAAACTATCTCTTCCCATAAAATTCTCCTTTCCATGCATATTCTTAATATGCCTTCATATATAAAAACTAAAATAGGAATCAATTTTCTTCAAATTCAAAAAATTTTTATTTCTCATATGCAAAACACAAGATATTGTAATTTTCTATTGACAATTACTATATGTTGTGGTATAATACTCTTGTAATTGATTTTTGTGCGTGTCCTGACGGACTTTTGTGAGTAAAGCCTCACTTTGCACACGTTGTTAACTTTGTATGCGGTCAATATGTCTTGCCTTTGGGCGACTTATTGGCTTTTTTTATTTAATAGGGCTTCCCTGCCCATATATTGCGAGAATGAATTATGTTTGCGGTTATACGCTGACAAGTTTTAAGATTCATTCTCGCTTTTTTATTTTGCCGTAAAGCCTTTGGGCTTATGGAAATACAAAAAAAGAAAGGCGGTTCAAAAGAATGAACAACAAACCAAGAAGGCGTTTTCACGGAAAGAAAAACGCAAGAATGAAACAGCAAATTTTAAGAAAGGAGAGACAAAGAGAAACAAAGTATCCGCTTGCAGATATTCACCGTCAAACGGTATATCTGAGGCAAAACAGAGGACGGGGTGCTTAATATGCCTACGACAGCAACACCGCAAAACAACCCCTACGTCCTTGTTGACACAAAGAACATAGAAGAAAGCCTTTGGTTAGAGTATCGCAGATGCGGAATAGGCGGAAGTGATGCCTCGGCTATTTTCGGTGTGTCACCATTCAGAACGGCAAGAGACCTGTACTATGATAAATTAAAGATCGTTAGCTACGAAGATCCCGAGGACAACTGGGTACAAAAGAAAATGGGACATTTGCTTGAGGACTTGGTTGCAGAAATTTTCCACGTTAGAACTGGGTATGAGATATATCAAGTAAAAAAGATGTTCTTTCACCCAGAGCATACGTTTATGTTAGCAGATGTAGATTATTTTATTACTCTGCCAAACGGAGAAACTGCAATTCTTGAAATCAAGACGACTAATCACAATGCGATCGATGCATGGTGGCGTGACGGAAAAGAATCTGTTCCAATACACTACGAATTACAAGGAAGGCACTATATGGCGGTAATGGATCTAAATCACGTTTATTTTTGTTGTCTATACGGAAATAGTGAGGAAGAAACTATAATTCGTCACATCGAACGCGACCTTGATTATGAGCAGGAATTGATTGCATTGGAAAAGGACTTTTGGGAAGGACACGTAATGAAAAGAACACCGCCCCCTTATGTTGAGGACGGCGACTTGATTTTGGAGAGCGTTAAAAATCATTTCGGTAACGCCGATCAGAACGCAGCAGCTATTGAACTTAGCTTTGCGAATGTAAGCGGTGCTATGCGTTATCTTGAACTGAAGGAGCAAAAGGCGGCACTTAACGCCGAAATAAATCGCATAGATGATGAAATGAAGCGATTGCAAGGGAGAATCGTAGATGAAATGGGGCGTTGCTGTACGGCTACCTACAGCCGTGACGGTACGGATTACACCATTACGTATAATCCTTCTCAAAAAACGGGTATAAGCAAAGAAAATCTATTCAGATTACAGATGCAACACCCCGACATTTATGAGCAATACGTAACGTTTTCGGAATCAAGAAGATTTTATGTAAAGAAATCGGCGGCGAAGGCTGCCTGAAAGGAGAAAGAATGGAAAGGTATAATATCTATTATCAACGCTACAACATTCTTGCGCGTGATTATATTCCATACGTAAGAGTTGTGGACACCAAGGATGTTTATCACGAAATCGGTAAAATGATCTGCACTACCTTGGAAGAAATGAAAAATATCCGCTATACTAAACCCAAAGCCACATATGAAGAATGTGTTGAACTCTGGGAGGAGAAAGGATATAAGAAGATCTCCGAGGATACGTGGCGGCTGGAAGATCCTAAATATAAAAATGTAGAATTTGAACAGCCGACAGAGCCAATTCCGATAGAGCCGAAGAAACTTGCGGAAATGCTCTGCTATGCAATATATGAACTGACAGAAAACGAAGGGCACAGTGATTGGTGGGTACAGAGCAAGTTAGATATATCCGATGAGGATTATAAGTTTATCTACGATTATCTTCCGCTGGAAAGAACAGAATAAAAAGAAAGGATATTAAATATGAAAGAAAACAATACGGCAGGAGGTGGGGATAATGAGCTACACCGGGGTGTATGACAAGACGATTTACTACAATCCCGTGAGCAAATATTGCGTTATCAGCGTAAAGACCAACGACCAGACCGTTCCTCAAAAGGCACGAAGCGCATTTCAGCACCGTGACCGATTGATACGCTTTACCGCGGTTGGCTACGAGCTGCCTCAAACCGATAGAGTCAGTATGATCCTTGACGGTGAATGGCAGGACGGCAAATACGGACAGCAGCTGCAGGTCGAATCCTTCGAGGAGATCGTACCGCAGACAAGAGACGGTGTTCGAGGATATCTTTCTTCAAGACTTATAAAAGGCGTAGGAGAAAAGACCGCAGACCTTATTGTGGAACGCTTTGGTACTGACGCACTACGCATATTGGAGAAAGAACCCGAACGCTTGCTGGAGATACGAGGTATTACCACTGCAAAGTTAGAGGAGATAAAGGCATCATATGATGAGAGCAGATGTCTTAGAGGCCTTATGATTCTTCTCTCTCCTTTCGGCATAACGCCAGCAACGGCTACGAAGATCTACGAGCATTTCGGAGCAAAGAGCGTAGATATTCTCCAAAAGAATCCCTTCGAACTGTGTCAGATATCGGGCTTCGGATTTAAGCGAGTGGACGCTATCGTTCGAAAGGGCGATTGCAAGCTCAACGATCCGATGAGAATACACGGCGCGATATACGCCGCCCTCGATACAGGTCGCAACGATAACGGACATCTTTATTTGGAGCTTGAGGCTTTAATTAAGGAAAGCAACCGACTTCTCAATGACAGACTTGCAAACGATCAGGTTCGAGTAACAAACGAAGAGATTGTCGCAGTGCTTGAGGATATGGTACTCAAGGGTGAGGTTGTAAGCAACAAGAACCGAGTGTACCAAACGACCGCATTCGTTCAAGAGGATGAAACAGCTGTTAACATCTCAAAGATGCTTGCGGCGCCTCCCGATGCGGTGGATATCACTTCTATCCTTGAAAGCATACGGCAAAATCTCGGAATGGCACTCTCCCAACGTCAGAGCGAGGCAGTATATATGGCGTTTCGAAGCAATCTTTCGATTATCACGGGTTCTCCCGGTACGGGTAAAACGACCGTTCTTCGAGCAATTATCGAGGTGTTCGGCAGACTCTATCCGTCGAAAAAGATCATGCTTGCGGCACCGAAGTCGGAGGCCAAGCGGTCTTAGGAAGACA
>JAZQTY010000248.1:0-5150 GCA_045631025.1 Eubacteriales bacterium | reverse complement strand
TGGCAATTTTGCCGCCCTTTCCGATTACCATTCCCATGTCGCATTCAGCAACGTTGAGAACAAGTGTTATCTTGTTGTCTTCCTCGGTTTCGAGAACATTGACGTCATCGGGATGATCGACAATAGCCTTGGCGATGTTGATCAAGGTTTGCTTCAAATCGGTCATCACAGTCACCCGTAAATCAGTCGATTATGTTAGACTTCTTGAGCAGGGACTTAACGGTATCAGTGGGCTGTGCGCCGTTAGCGATCCACTTCTTTGCCTTCTCACCGTCGATCTTAAGCTCGTTGGAGCGGGGGTCAAAGTGACCGATCTCCTCGATGAAACGACCGTCTCTGGGAGAACGGCTATCTGCTACGATAACGCGGTAGGTGGGAGCCTTCTTTGCGCCCATTCTTCTGAGTCTCATTTTAACTGCCATTTTTTGTTTCCTCCAAAATATAAAATAAATTTATTCTAAAAATCCGTTTGTCTGTTTATCAGTTAAACGGCATTTTCATTCGTTTTTTACCAAATCTCGCCATTTGCTTGGGGTTTGAAAATTGCTTCATAAGCTTTCTGGTCTGTTCGAACTGCTTAAGAAGCTTGTTTACCTCCTCGACGGAGGTTCCGCTTCCCGCCGCGATACGCTTCTTTCTGGAAGCGGCGAGAATTTCGGGCTTCATTCGCTCGTAGGGAGTCATGGACTTGATTATAGCCTCCATATGAGCGAGAGCCTTTTCGTCGATCTTTGCGTCCTTGAGAGCGCCCGGCTTAACGCCCGGCATCATGCCCATGATCTGCTCAAGGCTGCCCATATTTTTGAGCTGAGCGAACTGATCGAGATAATCATCGAGCGTGAAAGTGGATTCTCTTATCTTCTTTTCAAGCTCTGCCGCCTTCTTTTCGTCGAATGCCTGCTCTGCCTTTTCGATAAGGGTGAGCATATCGCCCATACCGAGAATCCTCGAAGCCATTCTGTCGGGGTGGAAGGGCTCGATGGCATCGAGCTTTTCGCCCGTACCTATAAACTTTATGGGCTTGCCCGTTACGTGGCGCACGGAAAGCGCCGCACCGCCACGGGTGTCGCCGTCAAGCTTCGTGAGAATAACTCCCGTTACGTCAAGCAGGTTGTTAAACGTTTCGGCAACGTTCACCGCGTCCTGACCGATCATCGCGTCGATGGTGAGCAATATCTCGGTGGGGGACACTGCCTTTTTGATATTCTGAAGCTCTGCCATAAGTTCCTCGTCAATATGGAGACGTCCGGCAGTATCTATGAATACCATGTCGTAGCCCTTTTGGATAGCGTGCTTAAGGCCCGCTTCGGCTATCTTGACGGGGGATTCCTTATCGCCGAGAGTGAATACGGGAATTCCGAGTTTTTCTCCGACGATCTCGAGCTGCTTTATAGCCGCGGGGCGGTAAACGTCACACGCGACGAGCAAAGGAGATTTGCCTTGCTTTTTGTACATACCCGCAAGCTTTCCTGCGTGTGTGGTCTTACCTGCACCCTGCAGACCGACCATCATAACGACCGTCGGAGGCTTTGAGGATATCGTAAGCTTTGATTGAGTTCCGCCCATAAGAGCGGTAAGCTCCTCGTTTACAATTTTTACTATCTGCTGGGCGGGGAGCAGGGATTCGAGAACGTCAGAGCCGACTGCGCGCTCCGAAACCTTGGCTATAAAGTCCTTAACGACCTTGAAGTTTACGTCAGCCTCAAGGAGCGCCAGCTTTATCTCACGCATACCGACCTTTACGTCGGCTTCCGTAAGCTTTCCCTTATTCTTGAATTTTTTGAAGGCATTTTCTAATTTTTCGTTTAAACTTTGAAACATATTATCACCTTCCTTTTATTAAAGCACAACGCACTTACTGACGTATAAGCTCCGCAAGTTTTGTTATGCGCTCGCGTATTTCGTTGGGAATATCAGCGTCGACCGCTAAACGGGAAAGCTCCGTAGCTTCCTTTTCAGCGGCTTGCATTTTTTTTGCAAGACCGAGTCGTTCCTCGTAAAACAAGAGCTCTTCCTCCGCCTTTTTTATGACGTCACGAACGCCCTGTCTTGAAATATCAATTTGCTCTGCAATTTCGGAAAGAGAAAAATCTTCATTGTAATACATGTCCATAACGGAGCGCTTTCTGTCCGAGAGCAAAACGCCGTAGAAGTCCAACAAAAAGCCCATATTAAGATTTTTTTCAAACACACAAACACACCCTTTACGAGCAAATTACTAATGTAAAGCAAAATACTTTACACAGTATACCACACAAAATAATTTTTGTCAACACCTTTTTCAAAAAAATTATATTTAATATTTTTGTTGACATACGAACTTTGTCATGGTAAAATATAATGATAAGATATTTCAAAGAACGAAGGGAGGAGCGTACCGTGTCTGAAGAAAAAAGTAAAAAGCAAATGTTAGACGACTTTTGGGATATTTCGTCGTTAGTTCCCAATAAGATGCGCTTTGCACCTTCGTCAAAATCCGTAGAGACGGTTCTCGTTACGGACGGCGATGAGAAAACGGAAAGCAACGAGATAAAGATTACCGAAAGCAGTACCGTTATCGAGAGATTTATTCCGCCGCATACTCCCGACGAGCGTCTCCCCAAGCTCAAGCCGTATGACCAATACGTTCCGGAAAGCCCGCTTATTCATAAGGTCTCTATATATAAGGAGCCGTCCTCGTATAGCTTTTACGGAGATTTCTGCCGTACTGCAAGACAGCTTTGGAACGAGTCGGCGGCAGAGTGCGAATACGCGGATTTCTTTTCATATTCGCCGCAGTACAATCAAATGAGCGCCGAGCAGCTTTCCTATTACCTTTGGTGGCGGGAAAACGTAAGACGCGAGGTGTATCTTAAAACCAATATTTGCTATATCAATCTCTATACCTTTGAGCTTATTAACGTGCGCGATATGATTGCGCCAATCGAAGCAAGGGAAATGATGATAAGAGTGCTCACGGCATACCGTTCGGTGTTGCTCGGAACTATCCCCAAGTATATTCGCTGGATATGCGATTTCAGCCTTTTGCATCACCTGCCGCCTCCTAAAAAATTCGATGCGAGCCTTTTGGAAAAGGCGAGCGCTCTAAAGGAATATTTTATGTACGTTGCAGGGAATACCGCCGACGGTTGGGCGCGGATGCTTTTGACGTACTGCTCGTCTTACGATTACCGTACGAGCAAGTTTGCGACGGAGGAGAATATAGCGCTCTTTGATGAGCACGTGCCGAGGGCTATTGCAAGAGTGGTGGAGAAGCTGTCCGAGGATGGAAAAATACTCTCGGCGCTACCGTTCAACGACTGCAAAATATCAGCAAAAGCCTTTGACGGTGCGGTGTGCTCGTCCGAAAACAGATTTATAATTGAAGTCGAATACTGCTCGTTTTCACGCTCGCACGAGCTGCGATTTCTCATTGGAGATGCGGTAAAGCAGGCGGAAAATAAAATAAGAGCTCATATTTCGGTAAAGTCAAGGCTTACGGTTTATTCCTTACCGCTTGAGCTTTGTCAGGTGATAAACGAGTATTTTGACAGAGCGTTGCCGGTTGTAAGAAAGACAAAAATAAAAGTGGAAGCGCCGACGGAATATGACGTGCTTTACGACGTGCCAAGAACGAGATTGAGCATTTCCAACGCGCAAAAAATAGAGTCGGAGTCTTGGGATACCACAAGAGAGCTCGTTGGTGATCTTGAAGAACAGCCGATAGAGAAAAAAACGGTTGCCGTCGAGGTTGAATCGGTTATAGCCACAAGTGAAGAAGCTGACGAGACGTCGCTTTTGTCAAAGCTCGGTAGCTATGCAGATGCGGTCGTAAGCCTTGCCAACGGAGAGAGCAGAGTGCTTTTTGAACTCTCACAAACGCTTTGCAGACCGGTGGAGGCGATCGTTGACGCTATAAACGAGATAGCCGTAGACTGTATCGGAGACATACTGATAGAGGAAACAGACGGTGGGTATTCGATAATCGACGACTACCGTGAACTTATAAATTAGGAGAAGCATATGAACAATACGGAAAACATACAGAACGTACCAAAGCGCATTCTTAATACGCTTATGTCCTCGCTTGCAGCGGGCGTCGTACCGCGTTCGGGTGCGCCTTATATAGCGATAGGACGAAAAAATGAAATATCCGCTCTGCTTTCAGATCTTGAGGCGGTAAGCGAGGGATGCGGAAGCATGCGCTTCGTCATAGGACGATACGGAAGCGGAAAAAGCTTTTTGATACAGCTTGTAAGGGGATATGCGCTTGAGCGCGATTTTATAACGGCAGATGCGGATCTATCTCCCGAACGCCGCCTTTACGGTACGGGAGGAAGCGGTGTGGCGACCTATCGTGAGCTTATGAAAAATCTCGCGTCAAAGTCCTCGCCCGATGGCGGCGCGTTGCCTAAAATTATCGCGAGATGGATAGATACTCTTAAAACCGAGATAGTGTCCGAGGGTATTGCGCCCGAAAGTCAGGAATTCTTTATTCGCCTTAACGCTCTCGTGTCGGAAAAGCTGCGCGAGATCGAATTTATGGTGGGCGGATTTGATTTTGCCCGAGTTATAACCGAATATTATCGTTCATTTATGAACGGTGACGACGATAAAAAAACGGCGTGCCTTTGCTGGCTTCGCGGTGAGTTTACCACAAAGACGGAGGCAAGAGCCTCTCTCGGCTTTGGCGTATCCGTCATCATCGACGACGACAACTGGTACGATTTTTTGAAGCTTTGGGCGGTGCTTGTAAGATTTATGGGCTATAAGGGACTCGTCGTGTTTATTGACGAGTGCGTAAATCTATACAAGATAAATCACCGCGTAAGCCGTGAAAACAACTACGAAAAGATACTCGCTATGTTCAACGATACCTTGCAGGGAAGAGCGCCGGGGCTTGGACTTATCCTTGGCGGCACGCCGCAGTTTATGGATGACACGCGTCGAGGACTTTTCAGCTACGAGGCGCTTCGCAGCCGCCTTGGTGACAGCAGATACAGCTCGGAGAAATTTAATAATTATATCGGTCCCGTAATAAGACTCAAGCGTCTGACCGACGACGAGCTTTACGCGCTCATATCGAGAATAAGCAAGCTTTATTCTCGGAATTATTCCTGCGAAATTCCCGTTACCGAGGAGCAAATGGTAAGCTTTCTTGAAATATCGCT
>JAZQTY010000247.1:0-5155 GCA_045631025.1 Eubacteriales bacterium | reverse complement strand
GCTTGGCCTCCGACTTCCCTCGGGGGTAGGCTTACAAAGGTTAGGTGTTTCAATATCGATAAAGCCGTTATCTGCGTAGTAATCTCTTGCAATCTTCGAGATACGCGAGCGCGCGATAATATTTCTCTGCATATCGGGGCGGCGCAAGTCAAGATAACGGTGACGCAGACGAAGCTCTGCGTTTACATTGCTGTTCTCAACTATCTCAAAGGGGGGAGTTTCGGACGCAGAGAGGATACGAAGCTCGTCGACTGCGATCTCGATCTCACCCGTGGGAAGATTTTTGTTTACAGCGCCCTCGCCGCGACGGCGAACGACGCCCTTGGCGCAAAGTACGTACTCTGCTCTGATACCGAACGCTCGGTCAAATATTTCCTTTTCGGTCTTTTCGTCGAACGCAAGCTGTACGATTCCCGTGCGATCGCGAAGGTCAATAAATATAAGCGAGCCGAGGTCTCTCTGCTTCTGTACCCATCCCATAACGCATACGCGCTCGCCTACGTTCTCTGCCGTAAGTGTCGCGCACATGTGAGTTCTTTTATCGTTTGCTCTTAAAAGTTCTGCCATTTTTATTTCTCCTAAACTGTTTTGTCTTTTATATAGGCTGTCCGTCCTTGTTGAACAAGGGGAGCTTTTCAAGGTAGATTATGTCGTTGCGATCCTGCGCGTCGCCCTCTGCGAGAATGGTCATTTTTCCGCAGACCACGCCGCCCGCAAGTCTTACGAGCTCCTCAACGGCGGAAAGCGACTCTCCCGTGGAGATAACGTCGTCAACTATAAGTATTTTCTTGCCCTTCATAAGCTCTGCATCCGCAGTATCAAGGTAAAGCTTCTGCACCTTTTCGGTAGTAATGGAGCGAACGGTTACCTCGAAAACTCCCGTCATATAGAGCTTTGGCGCCTTACGCGCAAGGAAATATTTTTGATTTCCCGCAAGGCGAGCCATTTCATGCACGAGCGGTATTCCTTTAGCCTCGGCAGAAATAAGATAATCGTATTCGGGCGCTTTCTTAAGAAGCGCGTCGGCACAAGCCGTTGTAAGCTCGGGGTCTCCAAAAATTACGAATGCGCCTATTTTCAACTCGTCGCTGATGGGGCAAAGCGGAAGGTGGCGCTCAATTCCCGCAATAGTCATGCTGTAATGTGTTAATGACATACTCCGACTCTCTTTCATGTAAAAATTGATAAAGATGGGGAATGCGCGAGATACGCATCCCCCATCTTTATATTATACACAATTCAAAGCGAATTGTCAATCATAAACTTCCTTATATTTTATATTTATACCTTATTTTTTTTATTTTTTTCGCGTCCAACGGAACGGAGCAGTTTTTCTTTAATTCCCGTTCGCTTCAGGGTAAGAATAAGCGTGACTCCTCCAACTACGCCGCACGCACCCTGCAATGCGTTTCCTGCTATGCTTACGAAAGCGCCTGCGCCAAGTCCGAGAATTATCGCCTCGTAGAACAGATAGCCGCCTACCATTACGAGCTCTGCGCAAACGGCGGCAATAACCTGAACGACACCGTCAAGAACGAAATTGCGCGCCATTTTTTTAAGTCCGAACGCAACGAAATACGCGCAAAGCGCCATCAATGCTTTTATAACGAGCGTAGCGGGAGCGTATACCACGTATCCGCTTATTATATCCGCGAGCGCCGAGCCGAGAGCAGCGGCGACCGTTCCCCAAACGGGGCCCGCAAACCATACCGACACGAGCAGAGCAATATCTCCAAGATTGAAATAGCCGATGGGCAGGGGAATATACAAAAGCGTGCACACACAAACGAGCGCCGCAAAGAACGCGCAAGTACACAAGCTGAAAATACTAAATTTCATTTTTTTGCTTGAAGCTTCCGACATAAGTAACCTCCGAAGTTAAGAAAAACTTAAATTTTACTATATTATAACGCAAAATGCGAAATTTTTAAATAGGCAAAAGAGAGATTTTTATATTTTCTATGACTATTCGTTTGTTGATATTGTTAAAATAAAATACTGAAAAATATCGGTTTAATTTTGTAAAATCCCGATATATTTGCATCATTTGGCTTGACTTTTTAGTTTAATGATGCTATAATGTTAAAGATACTATCTGAATTTTTTATATAGTATTAATATATGAAAGGCACGCATAGCATGAGTAAGAAAGACAAATGCGAAAAAAATAATCCGACCGCAAAGCGTGCGGCACGTAAATATACGGTAAGATGGATGCTCGTCCTATACGACCTTATCTGCTTTTTGCTCGTTGATCTTTTGCTGCTTGTAATGTACGGCGGATACGATAGGCTTGAGCCCATCGACATACTTATACAGAGCGCTCTTTCGCTCGTTTGTATTTTCGGAGCTCGCTTTGTCGTGAATATTTACAGTCAGATATGGAGATACGGCGGAATACAGTCGTACATACGACTTTTGATGTCAGACGGCATGGGCTGCATTCTTTATATTTCTCTTGAGCTTCTGTTGCCCATAAACAAAATATCGTTTGCCAGAATGCTCTCTCTTTGCTGTATGAATCTTCTGTTGTCAATGGCAATAAGAATGACGTACCGATACGCCTACAAGTGCAACAGAACGAGAAGGCTTGGCAAAATTCTTGCGGTGCTCGTAAAGGTTTTGACCGGTCGCAGTATCGCGGACAACAAGAACGATTTGAGTCAGAACAAGACCAAGATTGCCATAGTGGGAGCTGGGCGCGTAGGCGTTTCGCTTGCGGAGGAAATGATAACCAACGCCGCTGCCGCTTACGAGCCGAGATGCTTTATTGACGTAAAAAGCGAAAAAATAGGCAGACAAATACACGGAATTCCCGTTTTGTCCGAGGAAAGTATATCCTTTTCCGTCCTTGCGGAGTATGAAATTCAGGAGATAGTATTTGCCGTTCCGCGCATGAGCGCAGAGGGAAAGAGAAGGCTTTACGAATACTACAAGCAGTCGGGTTGCCGTATAAAGGTATACGATTATCCTACCATGCGCACCGCCGGAAGTAAAAGAGCGCTTCGTGATTTTGATATTGAAGAGCTTTTGTTCAGAAAGCCCGTCAAATTTCCCGAGGAGCTCGCCAAGGAGTACTATTCCGGAAGAAGAGTTCTTATAACCGGAGGAGGCGGCTCTATCGGAAGCGAGCTTTGCAGGCAGATAGCGACTATGTCTCCAAAGCAAATAATTATTCTCGATATCTGTGAAAACGGTGCTTACGACATACAGCAGGAATTGCGCATAGCGTACAAGGAAAGTCTTGACGTTTGCGTCGAGATCCTTTCCGTTTGCAACCGCGCGGCGCTTGAGCGCGTATTTGAGCATTACAGGCCCGACATAGTTCTTCACGCGGCGGCTCACAAGCATGTACCGCTTATGGAGCACAACTGCTGTGAGGCAATAGAAAACAACGTATTCGGAACGCTCAACACGGTCGAGCTTGCCGAAAAATATAAAGCGGAGCGCTTTATAATGGTTTCGACAGACAAGGCGGTCAACCCCACGAACGTGATGGGAGCCACCAAGCGCATGTGCGAGATGATAGTGCAAAGCAGAAGCACGCAGAGCGCGTCTACGATATACAGCTCAACAAGATTCGGAAACGTTCTCGGCAGTGCGGGAAGTGTTATTCCGCTCTTTAAGCGGCAGATCGCCGCAGGAGGTCCCGTTACTCTTACGGACAAGCGCATAATCCGATATTTTATGACTATTCCGGAGGCGAGCAGACTCGTTCTGCAATCGGGCGCCATGGCAAAGAACGGCGAGCTTTTCGTGCTTGATATGGGCAAACCCGTCAAAATACTTGAGCTTGCCGAAAATATGATCCGTCTTTCGGGCTTTGAGCCTTACAGAGATATAGATATCGTTGAGATAGGTCTGCGTCCCGGCGAGAAGCTTTACGAGGAGCTGCTTATAAAGAGCGAGACTTTGGATAAGACGGAGGACGAAATGATATTCGTCGAGCGAGACGAGCCGCTACCTGCAGATATGCTTGATAGCCTGCTTTCCGACCTCAAGGAGGCGTATGAGAGCGGAGACGAGGCGCGCGCGAAGGCGGCGCTCAAGCGAGCTGTTCCCACGTTCAGACGTCCCGACGAGATAAACGCAGAGGCTGAACGCTCGGAGGAAATGTTAAGCGTTTGACACCGTTCGACTCAATACGACAAGAAGCGGGCAACGCCGTGCCAAAAAGTGCGGCGTTGCCCCAATTTTTTTCAAAAATCCCATAAAATGGTAAAAATTCGACTTGACAAACTAAATATTTTATATTATAATGTTATTGTTACATATAACGACGGCAACGTCAGACAAAAAATTCAAAATAAGGAGAACAGTATGAAATCAACAGGAATTGTAAGACAAGTAGACGAGCTTGGCAGAATCGTTATCCCCAGAGAGATACGAACTATTTTAGATATTAAGCCCAAGGATTCCTTGGAGATATTTACGGACGACGATAAGATCGTTCTCCGCAAGTACGCGCCGTCCTGCATTTTTTGCGATAACACGGACGACGTAATCTATTTTAACGGCAAGCGCGTTTGCGCAAATTGCATTAAGGCGCTTAAGGAACAGATGTAATTAACAAAAAACAATGGTCTTAAGCATTTAAATTTTTTTTGTTTTCACAAGAAAAATTTTTTAAAAGCTATGTACAAACGAGCGCGTTTGTGGTAAAATATTACTATAATATGTGTCGCAGTGCGACGAAAAGGAGTACGATCATGAAAAAACTTTATGAAGGCAAAACAAAAGACGTTTATGCTCTTGAAAACGGCAACGTGCTGTTGAAATTCAAGGACGATTGCACCGGCAAGGACGGCGTGTTTGATCCGGGCGAGAACTCCGTCGGTCTTACCATTGAGGGTATTGGCAAGGCAAATCTCCAAACATCGGTTTACTATTTTGAGCTTCTTAAGGCAGCGGGAATAAAGACGCACTACGTTAGCGCAGACGTTGAAAACGCTACTATGGAGGTTCTTTCCGCTGAATGCTTCGGAAAGGCGCAGGGCGGAAACGGACTTGAGGTTATTTGCCGCTTGGTTGCTACGGGTAGCTTTATCCGCAGATACGGCGAATATATAAAGAACGGAACGCGTCTTGAGGGCGGCTACGTTGAGTGCACCTTCAAGAACGACGAAAAGGGTGATCCGCTCGTAACCGGCGAGGG
>JAZQTY010000246.1:0-2704 GCA_045631025.1 Eubacteriales bacterium | reverse complement strand
AGAGGGAAAGGCAGACGAGCTTGAGGTTGGTTGTCGCTTCTGCGGACGTAAGGAAATTTTTACAAGAGCGCAGATAGACAAGATGGTTGAGAATATGTGAAAAAATAGCAATAAAAATTCGGGAGGCTGATAGCCTCCCGAAAAATTTATTTATATAACAGAGCTTCCTTCCCAATCTCTGTCTGCTTCAACGCCCATAAGCTTTGCAATGGTGGGGGCGATATTGAGAAGCGAGAGCTCTTCCGTAAGCTCACCCGGCTTGAAATCCTTGCCGTAGAAGAAAAGGGGAATTATCATATCCTCGGGCATGGTGCTGCCGTGAGAACGACCGTGACCGCCGTGGTCTGCCATAATAATAATTGAATATTCATCGGAGAAATTTTCGAATATGCGTTTTACGTTATCAATCGCGATAGAAACGCGGCTCATGTATTCTTCCGTCATCCAACCGCTGTCGTGACCGCCCTTGTCGTCGGTATCGACGAGATAAAGGAATGCGAAATCGGGCTTGTTTTCGGAAATGGTCTTGATAGCTTCGGTGGTAAGCTCGGTATCAACGCTTTCCTTCATGTAAGCATTCATATAAGTCGCAAACTTTAACGCGCCGGGACGAGCTATGTCGCGAAGCTGCTCCCAACCGTAGAACATAGCGCAAATACCGCCGGCGTGCTTGATTTTTTCAAAAATTCCCGTTACGGGGCGTACCTCCGGCACGTAAGTATTAGTGAGAATACCGTGTCTTTGCGGAGTTACGGAGTGCGCCATAGAATAGTGGCAGGGAAGAGTAACCGAAGGATTTACAGACTGCGCGTTATACGTATAAGCGCATATTTTTTCGAGCTCCTCTACGTAAGGATTTCCGCAACCCTTCATACCGTCGGGACGCATACCGTCGATAGAAATTAAAATAACCTTGTTTTGCATACAAAATTCCTCGTTTTTAGTTAAATTTACGTTACTATTTTACCACAAAGTATTATATAAGTCAATACGCTTGCCGCCGTTTGATGAAATTTTTGCTTGGGCTTTAATTGTCGGCTTAAATATTGACACGTGTGAAAAATTATGGTATAATAACATCTGATAAAAAGAGAATTTTTAAGGGGTTACAATGCTTAAATACGACCATTATATTTTTGATTTTGACGGAACTATCTCGGACAGCTATCCTTACTTTTTAAGGGCTGCAAGAAAAGTAGTCGATCATTACGGTATTTCCATAACTGACGAACAGATTTACGAGGTAATTAAATGGAAAACCGTCGCGTATTTCTTCAATTCGCTGGGGCTCGGCGAGCATATGGACGAGGTTATGCAAATGTTCAACGCCGTTAAAAGAGAGATGCTTGTTAACCAAGCGACGCCTATTGAGGGAGCGGCAGAATTGTTGGAGAAAATTTGCAACGCAGGCGGAAAGTGTTACGTTTATTCGCATAGTGGAACCATCGTTATCGATAACTCCAAAAGATGGGGCATAGACGGATATTTTACCGATTATTTTCTCGGCTCGAAATATCCTCGTAAGCCTGCGCCCGACGCGCTGTTTGCTTTGCTCCAAAAGCACGGCTTGGATGCGTCTCGCTGCGTGATGATAGGAGATCGCGATATTGACGTTATTGCGGGAAAAAACGCGGGAATGGACGGCATTCTGATAGACGGCGAGAATTATTACCGTGACCTTGACGTGACTCATCGCGTTCGTGATATAAAGGAAATCGAGCAAATCATATTTGAATAAAAGCAAAACCTCCAAGCCTTTAAAGGCTTGGAGGTTTCTTTATGTGACGGAACGGTTATCAGTAGAAGTATACTACTTCTTGGAGAATGAAGGTGAATTCTCCCAAGTCTTGCAGAGAGTATTGATTTTCTTCTCCCGCTTCGTGACACCATTCAAAATAATGCATAAGAAAATTACTTTCAAGATGCTCAAGCGGCATTTCTCCGTAGAGCGTTCTGTCCGATAAATCGTAACGGTAAAGAACGTAGCGGATAGGTTCTTCACTGTGGTAGAAATGCTCGTCTCCATAAGAAAAGAGGAAGTATAGTATTTTAACGCCTGTTTTTCTCTCAAAGAAAATGGATAAATTGAAATCGTAAATGGCAATATTCTCAAATTCTCCAAAATCGCAATCGACTTCCGCATCATCGGGCCCCGTAAGCAAAACGGAGTCCTTGCCCCGTTCAACTGCTCTGACTTCGTAATAAAGCTTATCAAATACGTTATTGATTTTTCTTTTAAAAACACAGCCGACGGAACAGAAAACCATGGCTGTTATCACGAGCGTGAGCAAAATTCTTTTAATGAGTTTCATATTTGCCGCCTTTCTTGCTTTGCTTTTCTATGAATATTTTACTATAAAAGAGTAGAAAAGTCAAGAGTTAAAATTTTTACTACAACTATTACATGTATATTTTTTGTTTTATAAAAAACGATAAACAATAAGTTTGAGAATTTTGAAAAATGAAAGAAAAAATGAAAAAGATATTGACAAGCTAAAAATAATGTGGTAAAATATGTAACGCAAAAGCAAGCAGCACGGCGAAAAGCGGTCGATAAAAAATATCTTAAAAAAATAAAAAAAGTTTTCGAAAAGGTATTGACAAACGCAAAAGGCTGTGGTATAATATGTGAGTCGCCGCAAGAAAGGCGCAAATGGGAGCATAGCTCAGTTGGGAGAGCATCTGCCTTACAAGCAGAGGGTCA
>JAZQTY010000245.1:0-2189 GCA_045631025.1 Eubacteriales bacterium | reverse complement strand
CAATAAATCAAGAAAATTGCCTTGAACGCGGCTCATTCTAACGATAAGCCTTCCCCTGTGGGGAAGGGGGACCGCTTGCGGTGGATGAGGAGATCGGTGTATTAAAAACCAACCACCGCGTAAGCGATAATATAAGCTTGTAATTTTGAGTAAAACTAACTCTCTTGATTGCTGTCGCAATTTAAGGTTATCGGTCTGGCGATCTCCTCATCCGTCGGCTATCGCCGCCACCTTCCCCACAGGGGAAGGCTAATGGGAAAAGCGAAGCGCAACGGATAATATTGGCACCCACCGTAGTGGAGGATATTATCCTCCCGCTTTTAATAATAAAAACAGAAAGTCGTCGGTGCGTGGGAATTTGAACATTTAAAATTTGTAGGGCGGGGGTTTATCTCCCGCCGTATATTTAAATTGACGTCTTTTGTAACGGCGGCAGCAAGCCACCGCCCTACAAACAACAAGAAAAGTAGGCAAAAGAAAACGGTACATTGCTTTTATTCTAATTTTTAAATAAAAATGAAAGTCGTCGGTACGTAGGGTCCGACGACTTTTTTTCATTAAAACACACCAACGATATTAAATCGATGGATAATATTTTCTCGATGTGTTTGTCTAATAATAAATTCGTATAAAGTTTTTTGCCAAGCTTTTTTTCAAAAAAGCGTAAAAAACGCGTCCCTTTATATCGACTGCATAGCAGCGGCGATGATAAGGTTTTCAGCCTCGTCGATATCAGCGGCTTCGACAGTACAGCCGGCGGCTCTCACGTGCCCTCCGCCACCGAACTTTTTGCATATCGCGGCGACGTCAACGTCGGACATAGAGCGCATAGACACTCTGAAAACACCCTCGGGCTTTGGCTGACGAACGGAGATCGCCACCATAGCGCCACCGACGGTACGCGGTATATCAATAACCGTCTCAAGGCTTTCCTCGTTAAGACCGAGGTACTGCATTGAAGCGTACGGGATAGTAACCGACGCTATCTTACCGTCGCAAGAAAGACGCAGGCGTCTTGCCGCCTCGCCCTCGGCGCTCACCTGCTTGAGGGTTTTCGACTCAAAGAGACGGTGATTTATGTCAACGGAGTCTGCCCCCGCCTCAACGAGCTCCGCCGCCATGCGGTGAGTCGCAGGAGTTACGTTTGCGTAGCGGAATCCACCCGTGTCCGAGCTTATAGCCGCGTAAACACAGTTGATAATCTTGGGCGTTATGTGAATAAGCTTGCCCATCTCGACAAGTCGCTTTGCCACGGTATAAATTATCTCACCCGTCGCAGAGGCGCTCGCGTCAATGTAGTTGTCCGCGTAAACCGTCCCCGTGCCGTGGTGGTCGATCATAATATCCACGTCTCGGCGAAGCAGCTCGAAAACAGAGCCAAGCTGCGCGGGAGAGGCAGAGTCTACGCTTATAGCGCGCTCGTGTCCAAAGTCCGCGCCGTCGGGAGGCACGACGGTTCCTTGAGTGTCCTCGGAGAGGAACTTGAGGCGCTCCGGCACCTCGTCGGCGCAAACGCAAACGGCGGGAATCCCGAGAAGCCTGAATATCTCCTTAAGCGCAAAGGCAGAGCCAACTGCGTCCGCATCGGAGCGAACGTGATACACGATAAGCGTTTTTTTGTTCTCGCAGAGCTTCTCGCAAAGCTCGTCAAGAGAAAGCTTCTTAAAGTTCATCATCGGTCGTTTCCTCTTCGGGCTCGCTAATCTCAATGCCGTTTAAGAGCTTGGAGATGTGAGCGCCGTGCGCGATAGAATGATCCTCGCAGAAGGTAAGCTCGGGAGTCATGCGCAAATTCAGCCTGTGCGCAAGCTCACGGCGAATATATCCCGCCGAGGAGCGAAGTCCCTTTGCAATCTCCTTTTTGTCGCCCATCATAGCGGAGTAATATACCTTTGCGAATTTAAGGTCGCCCGTTGCCTCAACGGCGGTAATGCTGATAAACGCATCCTTTACACGGGGGTCCTTGACCTCGCGAAGTATCATCGCGAGCTCCTTTTGCATCTCGTCGTTTATACGACCGCGTCTGTAATTTGCCATTTTTACCTCACTTTTTAGTTCTCTTACTTTTCTTTTAAAAAAGAAAAGTAAGCAAAAGAAAACTGTACAAAAAGTTTTATATATTTTAAAATCCAAATTTCCGTCTTTCGCTATACCAAAAAAACTTTTTTGTATAAAGTTTTTTGGCTCCA
>JAZQTY010000244.1:0-8558 GCA_045631025.1 Eubacteriales bacterium | reverse complement strand
AAAATCGGCGCAGAATCTTATAAATTCAATCGAGGTATCGAAGTCTGCAGGACTTGAAAGACTTATATACGCGCTCGGAATCAGAAATATAGGCGAGGTTGCGGCAACCGCTCTCGCGGCAAGATACAAAACGCTTGATGCGCTTATATCGGCAACTCGCGAGGAGCTTTGCGAGATAGAGGATTTCGGAGAGATCACGGCAGATTGCGTTATTGATTTCTTCTCGCACGAGCCGAACGTTGAGCTTTGCAGAAAGCTTGCGGCGGCAGGCGTGCTTACGGAGTCTACTGCGTCTTTGGTGGGCGATAAGCTTGCAGGACTTACGTTCGTTCTTACGGGTACGCTTCCTACTATGTCTCGTGACGAGGCTGCGGCGCTTATCAAGGCGGCGGGCGGCAAGGTCAGCGGCAGCGTGTCCTCAAAGACCTCGTACGTCGTTGCGGGCGAGGCTGCGGGAAGCAAGCTTACCAAGGCGCAGAGTCTTGGCGTCAGCGTTATCGACGAGGACGCGCTTCTCGAAATGCTCAAATAAAATTAAAGCTCAAGAGGTGTATTCAAGTATTCCGTTATATATGCCTCTTGCGAAAAGCTCGGGGTTGTCGCGCATAAGAAAGGCTTCCTCGGGGTTGGTTATAAATCCAAGCTCAATAAGAACGGCGGGCATTGCAGTTTTGCGAAGAACGTAAAGATTCGTTCTTACTTGCATGCCGCGGTTTCTTTGTCCCGTGGCTGCGGCGAGCCCCAAGAGAACGTCCTCTCCGAAGGAGAAAGCGACGGACGGGCGGGTAAATGCGAAGCCCTCGATGCCATTAGCAGAGGAATATTCCGAGGCGTTGGTGTGAAGACTTATAAAGTAATCCGCGCCCCATTCGTTGGCGTCTGCTACGCGAAGGCGCAAGCTCGCAGTATTCGACGTCCCCACTTGAGTCGTAGGTGTAGGGCGTGAGAGTCGCGCCTCGTAATTCGGATTTGCGTTAAGGAGTGCGGCAAGCTCTATGCCGATGGGATATACGATGTCTTGCTCTCGTAGTCCGTTTCCTTCCGCGCCTGCATTGGGGTTTTTGGGATTGTGACCTTGATCGATATAAATTTTTATTGCCATAGCTCTCTCCGTAAAAATGTATTCTTTAAAGTATATTCGCGGAGCAACGCATAAATTCACCCGTAAGAAAGGCGGTTTTGATTTTGTACAGCGAAGAAAAAAATAAAATCGAGGGCGGTACGCTTTACGTCGTTGCAACGCCCATAGGAAATCTCGCGGATATAAGCGAAAGAGCCGTAAAGGTTTTGTCAGAGGTCAGCTTTATCGCCGCTGAAGACACACGAAACACGTTGAGGCTTCTCGGCGCTCTTGGGATATCTGCATCGTTGGTTTCTTATCACGAGCATAACCGAGTAGAGGCAGGAGAAAAAATTGCCGCAAGACTCGCGGCAGGTGAGAGCTGCGCTCTCGTGACGGATGCGGGAACTCCCGCAATATCCGATCCCGGTGAGCATCTTGTCGCTCTTTGCGCAGAGCGGGGGATACCCGTCACGAGCATTCCCGGCGCTTGCGCGTGCATTACTGCGCTTACGCTTTCGGCTCTTCCTACCTCGCGCTTCGTTTTCGAGGGCTTTTTACCCGTCAAGGGAAAGGAAAGACGAGAGAGACTTTCCGAGCTTGCGGCAGAGAGAAGAACGTTCGTGCTTCACGAGGCGCCGCATAAGCTGATCTCGACGCTTACGGATCTTGCCGAGGCATTAGGCGGGGAAAGACGGATAGCGTTATGCCGAGAGATGACCAAGCTCAACGAGGAGGTAATGAGACGTACGCTTGACGAGGCGCTTGCGTACTATTCGGAGAACGCTCCTCGCGGCGAATACGTGCTGGTTATAGAGGGCGCGGGTGAGCAACGCGAAACGAAAGCGGACATGTCTCCGCGAGAAGCGATAGACTATTACGTAGCGGCGGGGCTTCCCAAAAAAGAGGCGATAAAGGCGGCGGCAAAGCTTTTAGGTATTCCTAAAAATGAAGTTTATCGCGCTTCTATCGAGGATTTGAATTAAATAAAAAATGGGGCTGCTTCATTTGGATGCAGCCCCAAATCATAATTTGTGAGAGCTTATTCGTCTTTGCTTTGACGATCTACCTTTTCGAGCAAAAGAGCACAGACGATGATTATTACGACACTTATAAGCGAATATTCTATCATAGCGATGCCGATGCGTACGAGGAGATGGCTAGGTACGCTGTTCGCATGCCACGTAAAGTACAGTAAAATTCCGACGAGGTGGCAGACGACGGAAAATGCGCCGTATATCATTAGCTTAAAGGAGAGCGGAGATACGCTCGAAAAATTTATTTTTCTCATAAATATGTATCCTTTCAAAAAATATTAACGGTATTCCATAATAATTATAAAGCAAAAGAACTGACTTTTCAATGCAAAATTTGAGGAAAAGTATTCAGCTTTTTCCAAAAAGCTATTTACTTTTGTGCAAGAATGTGGTAAAATAATAGCGTTAGAGTATTAAGAGAAAGGCTGCGCTTCGCAGAAGAGAAACGTATGAAATGTCCCGCTTGCGGTCATCCCGACAGTAAGGTAATAGATTCCCGTCCCATTGAGGATGGAAGCAGCATAAGAAGAAGACGAGAGTGCCCCGTCTGTCAAAAGAGATTTACGACCTTTGAGGTTGTGGAAACCGTACAGATAATAGTCACCAAGAAGGACGGCTCCAAGGAGCTTTTCGACCGCAATAAGCTGTTGTCAGGCTTGCTCAAGGCTTGTCAGAAGCGTCCGGTTAATGCAGAAGAATTGGTTAACGAGATTGAAACGGAGCTTCAGAATTCTTTGTCTAACGGGGTTACCACGATGGAAATCGGCGAGATGGTAATGGACAAGCTTAAGATGCGCGACGAGGTTGCGTACGTGCGCTTCGCCTCGGTTTATCGTGAGTTCCGTGATATTGAAACCTTCCTGACAGAGCTTACGGAATTGAAGAAAAAATAGAAAAAGCTTACGGCAGTATAGTTTGCCGTAAGCTTTTTAATTTATTTAACTGCTTGTAAGGAAGAAAGGGGGAATACTTCGGGGCTTCCGTCTCTGTCGGTTGCGGAAAAGACGTTGGTCGAGCGTGGGTCAAGTGCGCCGTCGAGCAGTAGTTTGCAAAGGCAGTCCTCGGCAACGTTTGAAACGAGTCGGCGCAAAGCGCGCGCTCCCTTGGAGGATTTAAGGGCGTGGCTTGCAAGGATAGCGGAAACGGAAGAATCAAACTCTACCTTATATCCTACGTCCGTTGCTCTCCGCGCAAGCTCTGAAAGCATAGAGTCGGCGATTTTTTTTAGCGAGTGCTCATCTAAATCTTCAAAGATTACCGTTTCATCTACTCTTTCAAGAAATTCTGCGCGAAAATGCTTTTTTAGCGCTTCGCGCATTTGCTGCTTCTTTGAGGACGAATTTTTCACGCTTGAAAATCCCGTGATCCTGCAAGCCTCCGACGTACCGAGGTTTGATGTCATAATTATCACACAGTTTCGAAAGTCCACCTCTCGACCGCTCGCGTCGCAAAGTCTGCCGTCCTCAAGTATCTGCAAAAGAAGGTCGAAAACGTCGGCGTGCGCTTTTTCGATTTCGTCAAAGAGCACGATGCAGTAAGGACGTCTGCGTACCTTTTCCGTCAGCTGTCCGCCCTCGCCGTAGCCTACGTAGCCGGGCGGCGAGCCTATAAGCTTTGATACACTTTGCTTTTCCATATATTCGGACATATCAAAGCGTATAAGTGCGCGGCGACTTCCGAGGAGCTCCTCTGCAAGAGAGGTGGCTAACAGCGTTTTTCCTACTCCCGTGTTGCCGAGAAATATGAAAGAGCCCATCGGGCGCAGAGGGTCTCGAAGTCCCGCCTTCGCTCTGCGCATAACTCCCGTTACGGCTTCTATTGCCGCATCTTGACCGACAACCTTTTTCGATAGAGCGTCTTGAAGTCTCTCAAGTGACGCTTTTTCACCGCCGAGCAGGCGACTCGTTGGAATTCCCGTTTGTGCCGTAAGCACCTCGGCAATCATTTTGTCGGTGAGAGTTACGTTTCTCCCGCTTTTTATCGGCTTTTGCAAAAGATTGCATTTTGCGGCTGCCTCGTCGATAACGTCAATAGCCTTGTCGGGTAGAAATCTGTCGCTAACGTATCTCGCGGACAGCTTTACTGCCGCCTCAATCGCAGAGTCTGATATTTTGAGGTGATGATGCTCCTCGTATCTTGGACGAAGCCCCTTTAGTATATCTATGGCGGCAGGAATGGACGGCTCTTCCACGGTTACAGACTGAAAACGACGTTCAAGCGCCGCGTCTCTTTCAATGTGCTTGCGGTATTCGTCGGGAGTAGTGGCGCCAATAAGACGTATTTCTCCTCTTGCGAGCGAGGGCTTTAATATATTGGCGGCGTCAACTGCGCCCTCCGCCGCTCCCGCGCCAACTATTACGTGTATTTCATCAATAAATAAAATAACGTCGGGAGATTTTTGTGCTTCGGCTATAACGCCCTTCATTCTGTCCTCGAACTCGCCGCGGTACTTCGCTCCCGCAATCATGGACGGAATATCGATTGAAAGAATACGAGCCGCCGAGAGGGCAGGGGGAACTCGACCTTCTGCAATACGCGTCGCAAGTCCTTCTATTATGGCGGTTTTTCCAACACCCGGCTCACCGATAAGGCAGGGGTTGTTTTTTGTCTTTCTTGAAAGGATTTGTATTACCCGTTCCGTTTCCTCGTCGCGTCCTACCGTCGGGTCTGTTTTGCCATCTTTGGCAATAGCGGTCATATCGCGCGAGTAAAGTGAGAGAAGCGCGGAGGAGCGGGATTTTTGCTTTGTCGGGGCGATTTCCGTTTCCTTTTCCTCACGTGCGCAGGCGGATGCTCCGCGTCCCGAGCCGAGGTCACAGAGAAGTATTGACGGTGATATTCCCGCAGCCTCTATAAGCTTGAGCGCCATACAGCCCTCGGTAGTAAGCAGAGCGCCGAGCAGATGCTCCGTTCCCACGTACGTACAGCCTCGCTTTTTTGCAACCGCGCCTGATTCTTCAATTATACGCTTCGCCTCGGGCGTCATATCAGCGCCTGTAGGCTCGCATTTTTCACCCTCTCCGGAAATTTGTATAATGCTCGCGCGAATCGTGGTGTGAGAAATTCCGCGCATGGAAAGTATACGCGCGGCTATACTTTCCTTTTCACTGCAAAGACCGAGCAGAATATGCTCTGAACCTATATAAGGGTGTCCCAACGTCCCCGCCTCTTTGGCGGCGTTTTTTAGTGTGTTTTGCGCCTTTTGAGTGAATTTGTTTTGCATAAGAACCTACTTTTCTCTGTGTTTTCTTATGATTATTTGTCCGTATGTCTTTGCTTTATTCACGCGCTTTATTACCGCTTTGGTACTATGTCTCTCTTTTGTCAAGATTTGAATATTCTCTCACTATTCTGTTCCAAGTTCGCAGGTCTACCTCTCCCGTTTCGGGAAAGCCGTTTATGCGCTGAAAATCCCTTATAGCGTTAGAGGTTGCCTCGTCGAACGTACCGCTCTCGACTATATCCTCAAAAACGTCGTATGAAGCGCGAAGCTCGAGAAGCAGGAGTTGAATTATACGGACGAGAGTTAGCGTGTCTCCGAGCGCAACGGTATATCCCACGGGCAGGGAAGGAAAAAAATAAAGCCCCTGCGTTTCTCGCTCGTCTCTCGTTATATCAAGATATTCTCCGTAAAGGATATCCCACGTCCTTTTGTCGGCAACGCCCGTTGCGGGAAGTCCCATTCGTGCTTGAAATTCTATAAGTGCGTCTCTCGTTGCGTCCTCAAATATACCGTCGATTGGAACGGTATTTGCTCTGTCGGGCGAGGTGGCGAGCCGACGCAGGTATTTTTGCAGATTTTTTATTGCCTCACGTCTGTTTTGCTGTGTGCTTGTGCCGTTCATATAACCTCCTTTATTTATGATATTTCGTAACCGGGATACTGCCCCTCGGAGAGTCGTACTCCCTTGTAAAGATCGCTGTAAAGATTTGTAATTCCGTTCCACGTAGCGGCGGCAACGGTGCCGTTTGCCGGAATTTTAAGAAATGCTTGCAGAGCCTCGACGGACGCCTGCGTTTGTTCTCCGAAATAACCGGTAGTACCCGTTGCGGGGATTTCCGGAATAATTCCTGCTATAAAGTTTATATATTCTTGAAGAATACGTACAGCCTCGGATTCCGAACCGAGACGCAGGGGGATTCCGGGATAGGGGAGGATATTTCCCTCAACGTATTTAAAGGGAATTGCTTGCAGAAAACCGAGATACGTGCGGTAAAGAACGTCGTACGTTGCAAGATCAACCGTACCCGTGACGGGTAATTCAAAGGTGCGTTGCATGGCTCTTACGGCATCGGCAGTAGCACTGCCGAATATACCGTCGACGGATATTGGCGGTATAGTGTTATAAAATTGGGCGAGATATGCAAGAAGATACTGCACGTTGTTTACCTCCACTCCCGTATCTCCCTCGGACAGCTCTCGGGTATACTGTTGGGTAACCTCTGAAAGCTTTATTCCTTCGGAGTCAAGCTCGTTGAGTCTCTTGACGGCGTTATATATAAGCTGTATTCTATACCACGTTGCCGTGCCTATAATGCCGTCGGGTGTGAGTGAAAATATTTCTTGGAATGCTTTTACGGCGTCTTGAGTATCAAAGGAGAAAACTCCGTCGGGAATGGCTATTTTGGGTATTGCGGGGTAGTTATCCGAGATACGGTTGAGTCTTATTTGAATACTTCTTACGTCGTCTCCCGCGCTTCCTATGCGCAAGGGAATTTCGGGAGCGCTGGGCTCGATATTTTCGACGGGCGCGTTCGTAACGATGTCAATATCGTTACCGTAGTAGTATTGCAGTATTTCATAGGGAGACAGCCCCTGATTGGCAAGCTCAACCGTACCCCATTGTGAAAGCCCTTGACAGCTTATCTCCGCTCCGTCACAGTAGGCGGTAAAGAGAGGCTCGACCGAGCCTTGACGAACGACGTAGCTTGTAAAAAGCTCGTCAACAAGCTCTCCGACGTTCTCAAAATATTCGCGTCCCGCAACGAATGATTGATCTGTTGCAGTTGAGTTGGTAATGTCAAAATCATATCCGCGCGAGCGGTAAAACTCGGTATATATACGGTTGAGCGCAAACGAGGTCTGCGCGTAAATATTCGCGCGTATTGCGTTTTCCGGCCAAGTTGGATATATCTCGCTTGACGCTACGTTTGCGATATAATCTGCAAAGGGAACGGTGACGTTTTCTGCAGGCGCATCCCGCGGTCCGAGGTGTACGGTTATGAATTCGGGAATTCTTGGCGTTCTCGCTTCTCCGTTATTCAAGGTAATCACCTCCGATCGGCGACTCCGTTACGTTTTGCGGCGTATGCTGCGTGGGGTTTTCAGTGAGCGGGAGAAGAATTACGGGTTGAACGGAATTTATGCCCGAAAAGATCGGCACGTTGTGAAAAAATGCGGGAGAGTATCCGTTTGCAAAAACGTCGATGTTGTAAACGGCGTAGGCAGGAACTTCAACGGACGGCGATTGGGAATTTTCGCGAGGCGGGGCGGCAAGAGCTACGGTGGGCGTAAGACCGTCGGAGTCTGTCGTAAGCGAATATATTACGGAGGAGTCGTCAACGTCTCCACCACGGACGTTGACGGCGGCGCCACCGATCGGTACGGCTCCCGATGCTGTTGAAACGCGCACGGTGAGATAGCCCACGGAATCACCGGAGCCTTGGTTTGTATTTGAAGTCATAATTGCCTTCCTTTCTGGGAATTTTATTTTTTTTCTATATAAGGTATATGCAAATTGAGCGTGAATGTGACCGAAAAGGCAAAAAAAGGACAGGCGACGGTTGACGAACTGCAATAAAAATGTTATAATAGTATAGAGTTTATTTTACCCGTTTTAAAAACGCGGAGGTATGCATTGATTAGATATAACGTATCGACGTGCACCATTGAGACGTCAGTGTCCTATCTTTGTGAGATAGGAGCAAGACGCGGCAGCATCGACAGGCGGCGCGGATCAGGCAAATTGAATATGCAGATAGGCGCAGAGGTGCACAAAAGGCTTCAGGCGGAGGCGGGAGCCTTTTACGAGGCGGAGGTGCAGCTTTGTAATACCACGCTTTTTGGAGGAACGTACTACACCGTAAGCGGCAGAGCCGACGGAATTATACGGAGCGCGGAGGGCCCGGTCGTAGACGAGATAAAGACGGTTCACGGTTACGACTTCTTTATTCCGCCGAGTTCTGCTCATCTTGCACAGCTTAAGTGCTACGCTTATTTTTTGTCGGCGCGCGACTCGCTTGACACCGTGAGAGCAAGACTTACCTATTTTAATACGGACAGTCAAAAAATAAAATATTTTGAATTTAAATTCAGCGCCTCGGAGCTTAAGGATTTTTATATGGGACTTCTTTCGGAGATATCCTTCTTTGCAGAGCTTGAGGCGAAAAGGACGCTTGACGTGCTTCCCGCCGCCGCGAATGCCGTATTCCCGTACGGAGAGCTTCGCGAGGAAGTCGGA
>JAZQTY010000243.1:0-3873 GCA_045631025.1 Eubacteriales bacterium | reverse complement strand
ATGGTGCTTTTCCCTGAAAAAATAAACGGAAAATACGTTCGCCTTGAGCGACCGTTTACCGTGTATTCCAGAGGTGGAAGAGATAGGTTTGACATGTGGATATCTTATTCTCCCGACTTAAGATTCTGGGGGGAGTCCGAGCTTTTGCTGGCAGTTGAGGACGTGCCGTTTGCCAATGATAAGATAGGACCTGCGGCACCTCCGATAAAGACGGAAAAGGGGTGGCTTACCACCTTCCATACAGTTGATAAGGACTCCGAGCGCGGCAAGAACGGTTGGGAAAAGACATGGAAAAAGCGGTACTGCGCGGGAATTATGCTGCTTGATCTTGAAAATCCCTCGAAGATAATCGGAATGAGCAAGCTTCCGCTGATAGCGCCCGAAGCCGAATACGAAACGAAGATTGGATTCAGACAGCAGGTCGTATTTCCGGGCGGAATGATACTTGAGGGCGACGGCGAGGTTAAAATATATTACGGCGCATCGGACACCTTTGAGTGCCTTGCGACTGCAAGCCTTGACGAGCTTCTCGCGCTTTGTACCGAACCGTACAAACAGTAAAGGAGATAAACAGTTATGCGAAAAAATCTCATAAAAATCGCAATTTTTATACTCGCGATGCTTCAGCTTGCGGGCTGTCTCGCGGGATGCCAAAATGGCGAGGAAGCCGACACGACGGATACCGTCGCATCTGAATTTGCCCTTACCCCCGAAAATCTTGCCAATTACGTTATCGTGGTGAACGACTCTAAAACGGCAAAGCTTTCAAAAGCGATCAGTACGCTGCAAGGACATATAAAAAAGATAACGGGTGAGAGTCCAGCTATGAAATCGGATTTTATTGCCGAGGGCTCGGACATTTACTGTGAAAGCGAATTTGAGATACTCTTGGGATGCACGGCAAGAGACGAGGACGTCGAGCTTTATTCAACGCTTCGTAACCGTGATACGGGCTACGCTCTTGTCAATAAGAAAATTATTATCGTCGGAGAGACGGAGGCAAGCGCCGAGGCGTCGGTAAGGCTTTTCTTCAGCGACGTTTTATACGGCGCAGCGGATAAGGAAGTTTTGCTTCGCTCCGGTGAGAGCAGGATAGTTAACGGAAGCTACGAGATCGAGGATTTGAAAATATCGGGAGTAAGTATTTCCGAGTATTGTGTCGTTTATCCCGCAAACCATAGGATGGGCGAGAAAAGGCTTGCCGAGAGCCTTTGCGCCTTGCTGACCGAGCGAACGGGACATAAGATAGAAAGCACGAGTGACTCGGCAGAGCTGTCAGCGCATGAAATATGGATAGGCAACGTTAATCGCGTTACCGATAATATGAAGGCGCAGGTAACTCCCAAACAGACGGATACAAATTATGTAATATATACGGTGGACGGAAATATGTGGATTAGCAGTAAAACGAATAATGGAATATCAAGCGGTGTCTACGGAGCGTATGAAATGTTGAAAAAGGGCGGAGATCAGGAGCTTCCGGCGCTTGAATGCAAGGAAATAAACAGCGTTTCTTTGTCGGTGATGAGCTATAACGTCAGAGGAATGCGTGACGGCAGAAATACCGACGACCTTATCGCTTCGGTTAAATCTCGCAATCCCGACGTCTTTGCTGCACAGGAAGCGGTAGGCTCAAGCGCCTCCAACTGCGCGCAGTGGATGCAGAAATTTGACCAAACGCTTACCGACACTTATGATTGCGTTAAGGGTATTTACGTAGGTAAGTTTGACTCGTATTTGCCGATTTTCTATAAGAAGGATAAATTTGAGCTTGTAGAAAGCGGCTCAAAGTATCTTACACATACGCCCAACGAGAAGTCGCGGCTTGAGGGTGCGGAGTACGACAGACAGTTTACGTACGCTATCCTCAAGGATAAGGCTAAGGGAGTAGAATTTATATACGTCAATAATCATTTCGATACCGCAGGATATAAGATAAGAACGGAGGAAGCGAAAATCCTTGCCAAATTCCTTGAGCCGTATGCGATGCTTCCTGCGGTCGTCGGAGGAGATTTTAATACCGCGCTTGATACCTCTCCCATTACTACGTTTCTTTCTTTGACGAATCTCGCGGCAGGCAGCACCGTTGCCTCTCCCGAAAACGTAGTTATGAACGCAAGTGAAGTTCAGGATTATACGTCGCTTGGCGACAAGACGATAGACCATATCTTCGTTTCAAAGGATCTCGTAACGGTTGAAAAATACGAGGTTTGGGATAACAAGATGGATAATGGCAAGTATCCTTCCGACCATATTCCCGTTTGCGCTGAAATAACCGTAAAATTTTAACTTGAGGCGATTATAAAAATAACACAAACGAAATGCTCGTCGATTTGTTCGACGAGCATTTCGTTTGTTTGCATATATGTTTAAAGGGAAAGGCGCGGTGAAGTTTTTAGACTTGAGCAGCACAAACTCAACACCAAGCAAATAAGGGTACGCGATGCGTACCCTTATTTGCTTGGTGCGGGTAAAAGGACTTGAACCTTCACCGAGGAACCCCGACTAGAACCTGATGGTAGCGTCACCTCGGTGAAAGGTTCATCCTTTTCCGTCAACTTCAGTTTCTACGTATTCTCTAATTTTTCCCGTAGAAGCGTTCACTAATAATTGCTTATATATTCTAATTTCATGAGGTGAATTACTTTCCCACCCATCATAAACGTGTGAAGAGTATTCAAGTTGCAAAGCAATGCGATAATAATTCGTATTCGAATTCGGTGTATCGAGTAACACAACCTTGCTAATAATAGTTGTTCCAGCCGCCCCCTCTACGCGACAATCTGCACCATTCCAATATGTGTTTGCAATATTCCATGCCTGTTCTGCGGCTATAGGGTATAAACACGTCCACTCAAATGGAGAAAATGACATTCTTGTTTTGTGGTTGAGGTTATAATAATTCAAATACTTATCTCTGGTAACATATTCTCCGTCCATATAATATGCATCAATCTCTGCGGTTAAATATTGAATACTGTAGATGTTTTTTATGGTTATAGTTTCTCCCTCAAAGATAATTTTGTTTAATCCGACTTCACAATTACCCGCTACGGAAGAGTCTTTCCAATAAAAAGTTCCGTCTGTGTTTAAATTATAAAATTCGTTGATACCAAAGCCATAACTATATACCTTGTCGTCATAATAATGTAAAACAATACAATCGTTATTGGGCGATTTAATAACGTATTCATTGACGCCGTCTTGATCTAAATCCAGAATGGCTTTTGTGAGTAAGTTACACTCATCTATCCTTGCATTATTACTTGGAAAGCGGCAGCCTTTTAGCTTGATCTCACCCAAATCTTTATCAGTAACGCAGATTTCTCCCCTGATCGCCGCTTCGTACATCTGCATAGCCTTTTCAGTTTCGGAGATCGGCATAGTAACATTATCACCGTTTGTACCATCATCTACATCTAATGAGCCGCCATTTTCATTTGATGACAGATCATCTTGATCCTCATTAGATCCACACGAAACAAACGACAGTATCATAATCAAACAAAGCAAAAATGCAATATATTTTTTCATTTAAAATCCTCCTTTTTTATCTCTAAATACCACTATACCATATCAAAAAATCGCTGTCAATAGGGTGGGGAAAAGTTTTTTTAAAAGGCACTTTTTGACGAGAAAGTGGTGAAAAAATCCTAAAAAACAAAAAAGGAGCAAAAGCTCCTATTTTGTTTGGTGCGGGTAAAAGGACTTGAACTTTCACCGAGGAACCCCGACTAGAACCTGATGGTAACGTCACCTCGGTGAAAAATAAAAATCAAACGATACCCATACAAATCTCAACGAGCAATGCGACTATAACAACAAGTGCCGAGATAATAAATCCGTGTATCATCGGTCGTATTCCCGACTTTT
>JAZQTY010000242.1:0-8791 GCA_045631025.1 Eubacteriales bacterium | reverse complement strand
CAATAAAATGGATAAACCCGAAGCAAACCCCGAAAGAGTTAAGCAGGAACTCACTGAGCACGAGCTTGTTCCTGAAGAATGGGGCGGCGATGTTATCGTTGTTCCCGTTTCTGCAAAAACACACGCGGGTATTGATGAACTTCTCGAAATGGTTATCCTCACCGCAGATGTTAAGGAACTCAAAGCAAACCCTGACAGACTTGCAAAGGGTATCGTTATCGAAGCAAAGCTTGATAAGGGCAGAGGCCCCGTTGCGACCGTGCTCGTGCAGAACGGTACGCTTCGCAGCGGCGATATAGTAATTGCGGGCACGTCCGTCGGACACGTAAGAGCTATGACCGACCACAACGGTAGAACGCTTAAGGAGGCAGGCCCCTCCGTTCCCGTTGAGATCATCGGTCTGTCCGAGGTTCCCTCGTCGGGTGACGAATTCAACGTCGTTGCGGACGAGAGAATGGCAAGAGAGCTTGCGGATCAGAGAAAGGAAAAGGCAAAGGAGGAGGTATTCAAGGCGAATGCTCGCGCAAACCTCAACGACCTTTTCGCTCAAATAGCCGAGGGCGTAAAGCAGCTTAACGTTATCGTTAAGGCTGACGTTGGAGGCTCTGCCGAGGCGGTAAAGCAGTCTCTTGAAAAGATCTCTAACGATGAGGTAAAGGTTTGCGTTATACACGCGGCAGCGGGCGGTATCCGTGAGGGTGACGTAACGTTTGCGGCGGCTTCCAACGCAATAATCGTAGGCTTTAACGTTCGTCCCGATAAGGTAGCTCTTGACAGCGCCGAAAGACAGAACGTTGATATTCGTACCTACCGTGTAATTTACGACTGTATAAACGAAATTACCGACGCTATGAAGGGAATGCTCGCTCCCGAGTTCAAGGAGGTGCTTCTCGGACACGCAGAGGTAAGACAGACCATTCACGTTCCGAACGTCGGTACTATTGCGGGATCTTACGTTCAGGACGGCAAGATCACCAGAGCGTCTATGATAAGAGTCGTTCGCGACGGCGTAGTTATCTTTGAGGATAAGATATCCTCGCTCCGCCGCTTCAAGGACGACGTCAAGGAGGTCGCTCAAGGCTATGAATGCGGCGTTGGTCTTGAACGCTTTAACGACATTAAGGTCGGAGACGTTCTCGAGGCGTATATTATGGAAGAAATCGCAAGATAATAAAGCTAAAAGGCTTAAAGAGGTTGTGTTGAAAAATACAACCTCTTTTTTTGCTGTAAATATCACCCTTAACGTCAAAAAACGACGGAAGAGGGCTTCTGATACTAATTGAAGTTAATCTTTTGCGCGCCGAAAAAATTGTATTTTTTAACTGTAAACTTTTTTGACAAATATTGACATATTTAAATAAGTATGCTATAATATACAAGGATATCGTGATAATTTTATGCGACGATAAATATTATTTTTAATTTAAAAGGACGAATCTATGAAAAAATTTGACATATCTAACATCGTTATATCAAAAATCAACGACGTTTACGGATATACGCTTCCGAGGGATACCGAGTGCGAGGCGACTACGGAGCATAACGCGCTTATTATTAAGAGCCGCGGTGTGAGCGAATACGTAATAGGCGGCAAGAAATACGTTGCCGATGCGGATAATATAGTGCTTCTTCCGAAGGGCGTTGAGTACGGTATGTATATTTGCCGTGAGGGCGAGTGCGTTGTCGTTGAGTTTGATACCGCAGAGCCTATAAGCGCGCCTTGCGAGCTTGGCACGGGCGCGGATAAGGAAATCGCGGCGTGCGTCAAAAGCATACTGCAATATTGGAAGCTTAAGGGACCTGCGTATCAGTCCAAGTGCCTCTCGGAGCTTTACGGTTTGATAACGAAGCTCTCTACCGTTCAATCTTATACGTACTCCTTGGCGGGCAAGTACAGAATGATACACAAGTCCGTTAAATATATTGAAGCGAATTACCGCCGCGAGGACCTTTATACTCCCGATCTTGCAAAAATGTCGGGAATGGGAGAGACCTACTACCGCAGTATCTTCCTTTCCGTATTCAGCATGCCGCCCGCGAAGTATATTCAGAACTACCGCGTTGAGAAAGCGAAGGAGCTGCTCGTCAACAGCGAGCTTTCCATTGACGATATCGCGACGGGCGTTGGCTTTGCAAATGCGTCTTATTTCTGCAAGGTGTTTAAGTCGACGACGGGACTTACTCCTACGGAGTTTGCAATAAAGAGTAAAAGGCTCGGTTAAAGGAGCGCCGCTCTTACGGCTTGGTTTCAAGCCGTAAGAGCGTTTTTTTACCCTCGTAAAAATTTAATTTGGGTGTTGCAAAGACAAATGGGGTGTGGTATAATAAATAGGTTGACGAATAACTCGTTACCTTAATTTACATACATTTAGGAGAAGATAAAAATGACGGATAAGGAAATTGCGGAGATACGCCGCAGATTCAGAACTGATAAAAGCAATATAAGCCACGTAAGAGGCTGTTACGTAAACGAAAATAAGGAAATTATTTCGGAATTTGACCAAAGTCTTGGTATGATGGCGGAGGACGATGCCGCAGAGGTGCTTCGCATTCTCAAAAAAACGCTTTCGGGCGCTTCGGGAAGAAATTTGATCGATATTGAATTTTCGACGCAGCAGGTGCTTGAGAGTGAGGAGCATAAGCTTTTGACCGACCTTCGACACACGCAGCTCGCGGACGGTGAGTGCGTGCATAAGCTCTACGACAAAATAATAAGCACGCTTACGCTTGATTCGAGCTATCTTATACTTCTTGCCTACGACAGCTACGACGTATTTATGACGGGCGCTGACGGAGAAAGAGAGACGGAATCCTCAAGAGTATTCAATTATTTTATATGTAGCGTTTGCCCCGTCAAGGCGGGCAAGGCGACGCTCAGCTACTATCTGCCCGGAAAATGCTTCCGCACGGTAGCTGCTGACACCGTTCTCGGCGCGCCCGAGCTTGGCTTTATGTTTCCTGCGTTCGACGACAGAACGGCAAACATATACGGCGCTCTTTATTATACGAAAAAGCTCAACGACAGTCACGAGGAAACGGTGGACGCGCTGTTCAAGTCCAAGCTTCCCATGCCTGCGGCGGTGCAAAAGGAAACCTTTGGAGAGATCCTTGAGTCTGCCGTGTCCGAGGATTGCAGCATGAGAGTGGTTCGCACGGTGCATTCACAGCTATGCGCAATACTTGAGGAGCACAAGGAGCAAAAGGTAGAGGAGGCGCCCGAGATAAGCAAGCAGGATATCGGAGAAATGCTCCGTTACAGCGGCGTTGCCGAGGAGAAGATTGAAAAATTCGAGGAGAAGTACGACGAGGCGTTCGGCAAGGATGCGAAGCTCAACCCGAAGAATATTGCCGACGTCAAGACCATCTCCGTAAAAACTCCCGAAACGAACGTTAAGGTCGCGGCAGGTCACGGGAACATGATAGAAACGCGCGTCATAGACGGAGTTAAATATATACTTATTCGCGCTGACGGAGAGGTTACTGTAAACGGCGTAAACATAAAGATAGATTGAAGCAAAATAAAAAAATAAAAATTTTTTCAAAAAGGTATTGCAAAACGGGAAAGAATATGTTATAATACCCATGTTTGTGAACTGATGTCAAAGAACATCGGAATAATAGAAACGAGGTAAATTAAGATGAAATCCGGAATCCATCCCACTTATGAAGAGTGCGTAATTCGTTGCGCCTGCGGCGAAACCGTTACCACAAAGTCCACCAAGGGCGGCGAGATGAGAGTTGAAATTTGCTCCAAGTGCCATCCCTTCTACACCGGCAAGCAGAAGTTTGTTGACGTTGGCGGACGCGTTGATAAGTTTAAGAGAAGACTTGAGAGCGTAGGAAAGTAATTTTTTACGTCTCAAAAAATAAAGGCAGGCATTTTAACGGTGCCTGCCTTTGTTTTCTCAATTACGTTTGTAAAGGAATTAAAATCTATGGAATATACAGATAAAAAGCTTAAGGACAGAGCCGTGCTTGTAGGACTCGTCTGGGGAAGCGAAACGCAGGAGAGCGTTGACAAGAGCCTCGACGAGCTTGAGCGACTTCTCGAAACGGCGGGAGGAGAGGCGGTAGCAAGGCTTACGCAAAACAAGGACACGCCTGACGTTCGTACCGTTATAGGAAGCGGAAAGGCGAGCGAGCTTGCGTATCTCTGCGCCTGCAACGACGTGACGCTCGTCGTGTTTGACTGCGAGCTTTCCCCGTCGCAGATAAGAAATATTGAGGATATAGTGGGAGACGGAGTCAGAGTTATCGACCGCTCTATGCTCATACTCGATATTTTTGCTTTGCACGCCGTTACCGGAGAGGGAAAGCTTCAGGTAGAGCTTGCGCAGCTCAAATATACCGCTCCCCGACTTATGGGAAAGGGAACGGAGCTTTCAAGACTCGGAGGCGGAATAGGAACGAGAGGTCCCGGAGAGTCCAAGCTTGAGACCGACCGCAGACATTTGATGCGACGCGTGCACGCGCTTGAGACGCAGATAGCGGAAATGGACAAGAACAGAAGGACTATGCGCGCCGCAAGAGATAAGAGCGGAATTTCCGAGATTGCCATAGTAGGATATACGAACGCGGGAAAGTCCACGCTCTTAAATAGGCTTACCGATGCGGGAATACTTGCAGAGGATAAGCTTTTTGCAACTCTTGATCCCACGACGAGAAAATTTACGCTTCCGTGCGGCGAATCCGTTTTGCTTACGGACACGGTTGGCTTTATAAACAAGCTTCCGCACCATTTGGTCAGAGCCTTTCGCTCTACTCTTGAGGAGGCGTGCAACGCCGATATTTTAATGATAATAATTGACGCGTCGGACGAAAACTTCCGCGAGCAGCTTTCCGTTACGGAAAATCTGCTTTGTGAGCTCGGTGCTTCGGGAAAGCCTACGCTTTACGTATTTAACAAGTGTGACAGAGGAATCGTCGATTTAGGCTCGCTCGGACGCGAGGCGGCAGAGAATACCGTCTATATTTCCGCTTTAACGGGACAGGGCTGTGAGCTTATGGTATCAAGGCTTGAGGGCATGGTGCTCTCTGACAAGCGCAGAGTGACTTACGTTATTCCCAACAGTGAGGCGGGGGCGGTAAATACGCTTTACAAAAACGCCACGGTCGAGAGCGTTGAGTACGGCGCCGAGGGTATTACGGTCGTGGCACTTGCCGACGCAAAGGCGAGAGGAATGATGAGAAAATACGCCGTTGACGATATACCCGAACAAACGGACGAGGATTAAAAACGCAGTTCAAGGAGAAGCTTCATGGATAACATGAAAGAGTTTTTCACTACGCTCAAAGAGGAAGCGCACGTTGAATTCGAGGAGAAGCGCTCTATATTCATAGGTCACGCAATCAGAACGGATACCGAGGAAGAAGCGCAGGAATATATAAAAAAGATAAAAAAGCAGTATAACGATGCGACTCATAACGTTTCGGCATACACCATCAAGGGCGGAATTATCGCGCGTTATTCCGACGACGGAGAGCCGCAGGGTACGTCGGGTATGCCGACGCTTGATGCGATAAGAAAAAGCGGCGTCGATAACGCCTGCGTCGTGATAACGAGATATTTTGGCGGAACGCTTCTCGGCGCAGGGGGGCTCGTTCGCGCGTATTCGCATACCGCCTCGCTCGCGCTCGAGGCGGCGGGCATTATTACCTACGAGCCGTACTCCGAATACGAGCTTCGCTGCGGATATTCGGAATATCAGAAATATAACGCGTACTTTTGCGATACGGGCGTCCTTGTCGACGACACGCAGTTTGAGGATCAGGTGACTATCCGCTTCGCGGTCAAGCGTCGAGTCGGCAATCAAATCGTCGATAAAATAAGAGAAATGAGCTACGGCAGAGATATTCCCGCAGTAATCGGTGAAAGGTATGATTATAGGTAAGCAAATTCGCAGAGCGTTGATTTGTGCGCTTTGCTTCATTCTTGTGACAAGCGCCGTTTCGTGCTCGAATTTTGCGGACACGGAGGCGCTTTCCGAGCTTGAGAAATTTCAAAATTCGCAGACTGATACCGAAGCTGTCGAGGATAACGTAAATAAATACAGAATAGTGATCTCGGCAGAGGCTACGGACATGGTCTTTGGGGCGGCTGTCAAGCTTTCGGGCGCAGTTGAGGAAAAGACGGGAATAATTTGCACCGTCGTAAGAGACGTTGACGAGGTTTGCGGTGACGGTACTACGGGGGAGATACAGCTCGGATACGTTGACAGAAAAGAGTCGAGAGAAGTGTTAAGGCTTCGCAACCGTGACGATTATATATGTATAAAATTTTCCGATGCCGTCGTACTCGGAGGAAAATCCGAGAGCGCGACGGTTGCCGCGGCGGAGCGGTTTATTGCCGAAATTATCCCCAAGGCAGAGGGGAAAAGAATTATGAACGACGGCGACGGCTTTGAGGTCTGCGCGTCTTACCCATTGTCCTCAATAAAGCTTTGCGGAACGGAGCTTTCAAATTACGGCATAGCGGTAACCGACGAAACGCAAGAGGTGGCAAGCGTATTCAGAGAATTGCTCGCAAATCAATGCGGAGCGTACCCGGATATTTCTTTTGGTACGGTCAGAGGCATTCGTGAAATCGTTTTTGAAATTTCGGACGGAACGCAGGAGGGCTTTTGCAGCGTTTCCTATGATGGCGAGGATGTTATTCTTTCCTCTGACGGAGCTTACGGACTTTCACTTTCGGCGTATAAATTATACGAGGCGATAAATTCGTCGATCTCAAACGGTGTAGGCTATGTTGATATTTCGTCGCCGTTGCTTTATTCCTACGAAGCAAAGAAGACGAGCGCCGTTAGCGCGGCTGTTGACGGCAGTGATCCTTCGGCGCTCAAGAGCGCTTTGGCATCGCTTTGTGCGGAGTCTGCCGACGTTATTACACTTGGCGCCGTTTCAAGAGAGGCTTGGATGATGGCTGAAGCGAGCATTCCCGAGGCGCATTCGTATGTGCTGTGTCAGCTTGACGGTGATATGAAATTTCCCGTCATATACAAAAAGACGAGCTTTAACGCTCTGACGGTACAAATCACCGAGGATAACGGCGCCGTGCTTGCAAGTATAGGAGAGAACGGAGAGCCGCCGCGCCTCGTCGTCGCTTTTGAAAAGCTTGCGGATAATAGGCAGAGCAACGTCGACGGATTTTTAAAGCAGGTGGGCGAGTCCCCGTACGGAGTCGTGGGCACCTTCATGGGGGCAGTCGGTAGCGAAAGAGATTTTTCGGCGGTGTATGACGGCGCTTCCGTTGAATATCTTACTACTCTTGGCGTCGGCGGCAATTCGCAAAGCGTCGTCGCGGCTGTAACTGAAAAAATCGTCGAATGTCAACGTGTGGAATGTAAAAGCGTCCAAGACGGAAGCGCGGTTTATATTATGATTTCGGCGCGTAACGTCTACTGTGAAGATCTTTTTGCGCTGATTACGTAAAAATTTTCTCAAGCCTTGAAACGTCGTCAAGCGAGTCGCACAGCAACAAATAGCTTTGCTCGATCATAAGCTCGCTTTTGCCGTTTACGGCGCTTTTCAGACACAAAAGATTTTCTGAAACCTTGTCTAATTCGCGGAAGCTCACGCATAAGCGGAGATATGAGCGCCGTGAATCCCAGTATTCCGTTAATTCTGATATGCTTTTTTTGCCGTCGCAGACGTCACCTGCGACGGCTTTCATCGTATTTATCGTTTGATTGACGTAGAATACGTTGAAGATCATAAGCGCAATTACCGCAGTAAATAATATAACGGAAATAATTACGGATCTCATGACGCCTCCTTTTTTGTGATTATTCTTTCTTCTCCCGAGTCGCTGATCATCATTAAATATACGTCGCTTTCGCGAGTTCCGCGCTTAAGAAGTCTATTGGAAAGCTGGGCGCGAGTAAGCCCTACGGTGCAAAGACCGTGCTCGTTTACGGTTCCGTTGTCTATTACTATATGGAAGATTCCCGATTCCTTGACGGCAATTTTTAATTGACTGCAGGTGGGTTGCGCATATTCAGCTTTTGGAATTATCGTTATTTTTCCGTTTTTTTCGAGTATCGCGTAAAGGACCTGATCGATATCGCTGTATCCGTTTTGCCTTAACTCGGTAACGAGCTCGTCGAGAGTCAGGCGGGATTCGTACATCGAGCGGCGACAGAGCCTTCCATTTTCTATAAGCGTACTCGGGCGCGCCGTTACTATTCCCTTGAGTCTCGGAAAGGCTACGATGAGTGCGGACGAGCATATCTCGAAGGTTATCAATATTATAATGGGGATTATTGAGTGAAACACGGGGATGTTGCTGTCGGTTATCGGCAGGGAAGCGATTTCCGATATAAGGAGGGTTACTACGAGGTCGGAGACCTCAAGCTCGCCGATCTGCCTTTTTCCCATTAAGCGCATAGCGATCATGAGGACGGCGTATATTATAATCGTTCGTATAACTATGGTCGTCATTTTTAAACCTCTGCGCAAATTTATAGTGATATTATTTGTGAATTTGAACAAAACGATGCAAAAAAACAAAAAAATTAAAAAAAGCACTTGACAAATCCTCAATATAGGTATATAATATGCGAGCGCCTTTGAGAAAAGGAGATGCAAATTATACACGTCAGCTTCGTGTCTTAAAAAACTTTTGAAAAAAATTAAAAAAATTTCAAAAAAAGTATTGACAAAGCAAAAGTGATGTGGTATAATAGTCAAGCTGTCCGCGAGGAGCGGGAGCGAAGGTCATTGAAAATTGAACAACAAGAGAGATTGTACAAAGCATTGCGAAGTGCGAAATACGAGATCTCGTCAAAGAGTTATA
>JAZQTY010000241.1:0-2264 GCA_045631025.1 Eubacteriales bacterium | reverse complement strand
AACGTCCCCAACTGCGCTACATCCCGATTATCTATTCGCGCCTATAAATTATAACAAAAATATCCAAAAAAGTCAATAGATATTTTAATTTTAAATTGCACTAATGTCTTGAATGTAAAAAAGTTTTTACAGGCTCCTTTTTCTGTTGACAGAAATACGAATTATATGATATAATATATTGAATGAAAAGCATTACGGAGGTGCAAATGCCCAAGAGAAGAATTGAACGCAGTGAGTTTGAGCAGGTTCCGCTCCACCGTTCGTATGGTGTAACTAAAAGGGAAACTTGGATTACGTATCTTAATAACTTGCTCGCTTCCGCACTCGCCGTTGTACTGATAGTAGTGCTTTCTTCCGTATGGATCGTTGGCATCGTGCTTTTGATATCTATGATGGGGTATCTTGGTATATTCCTTGCTATGGTCGCTTGTGCCGTGCTTATATATCTTATACCTATGCGTAAGCTTCGCAAAAGAGTGCGATTTTTGTTCCGTTTGAGGCGTACCTGCAAAAAATACGGATTTAAGCTTATCTTTAAGAGAAATTTCTTTAGCGGCTTGCGCTTTAATAAGCGTGGCTTGGATTTTACGGTAGACACAGGTAAAAAGATATGGTGTGTAAGATTTTTCACAACACCCAAGTATCTTTCGCATGTTACCTTTGTTGACAAAAAGTCTATCCAGATCAAAACGGGTATCGTAAAGAGCCGTCTTGGATTTGTACTTGGTCTAAACAGGTCTAAAGTCAAGCACATAGAGTACACCTTTGACGACTGCATCACGGCAGAGGGCAGAAAAATCGAAAAGGCTATTTTGCTCAATCCCGTTCCGCACGACGTCTTTAAGAAGGACTATGACGGCGCGATAATACCTATCGGTACGGGTGAGCGTATCCACGGTTATACGGTGTTTTCCGGCTCGGGATTCCTTGAGAATCTTCGTAGGGAGGCGTAGTGTGCGAGTTTAATAGGGGGACGCGTTGACAAGGACAGATTTTTTAAAAAAACTAACGTTAAGCGGTAACGCGCTTAAATTTATAGCCGCGTTTTGTATGGCGGTTGACCACGTTGGTGTATTTCTTTTTCCGCGAGTGGCTATTTTTCGTATTATCGGGCGTCTTGCGTTTCCGTTGTTTGCTTATATGCTGGCTGAAGGCTGCGAATACACCAAAAACAAGCTAAAGCATTTTTTGTTGATGTTTTCCTTTGCCGTGATATGTCAGATAGGGTATACGGTTTTCACGGGAGATGCCTACATGAGTATTCTCGTTACGTTTTCCGTAGCTGTCTTGCTCATATATGCGCTTGGACTCTTTAAAAACACGCTTTTTTCGGACAAGCCGATAATCTTGAAGATACTGACGGGTGTTTTGTTTTCTGCGTCGGTGGTAGGCGCATATTTTCTCAATGAAATTATTGACATGGATTACGGCTTTGCCGGTTGTGTTTTACCGCTTCTGCCGAGTATTTTCAGACGGCCCAAAGGCGCTGAAGGGAAGGCGTGGCAGATACTTGACAACAAATACGTGCATATTGCGACGTTCGCCGTCGGTATATCAGCGTTTGCCGCAGTATTCGTGTGGCGTCAATGGTTTGCACTTTGCGCAATACCCTTACTGTTGCTTTATTCCGGAAAGCGCGGAAAACTTAAGACCAAGTATTTTTTCTACGTTTTTTATCCCGCGCATCTCGTTTTGATTTTTTTGGTGTACATTCTTATTCGCATTATTGAGCGCATCGCTTAAATTGAATTTTTTTGGAAAATAATATAATATATTTGGAGGTTTTTAAATGAATATTACCGAAAGCATTAAATACGTTGGAGTTAACGATCACAAAATTGATCTTTTTGAGGGACAGTACGTCGTTCCAAACGGTATGTCTTATAATTCATATGCAATTATTGACGAAAAAATTGCCATTATGGATACGGTTGACGCCGCTTTTACGCACGAGTGGCTTGACAATATCGGCGAGGCTCTTGGGGGAAGAACTCCCGACTACCTTGTAGTTCAGCACATGGAGCCCGACCATTCCGCAAACGTCTTCAATTTCCTTAAGATATATCCTAACGTAACGGTCGTTTCCACGGCAAAGGCGTTTGCCATGATGAAGAATTTTTTTGGCACGGATTTTGAGGACAGACGCATCGTAGTTACCGAGGGAGATACTCTTTCGCTCGGTGCGCACACGCTTGCCTTCGTTCTTGCGCCCATGGTGCACTGGCCCGAGGTCATGGTTACCTACGACGTAAAGGACAAGGTGC
>JAZQTY010000240.1:0-4709 GCA_045631025.1 Eubacteriales bacterium | reverse complement strand
TAGTATTCCCGATAGCAACCGTTGAGAAGAAGGAATTTTTCGCGGGCAGAGAGTATACCGAGTATTGGCGCGGCGGCGATATGATTGATATACTCCCCAGAGGCGAGCACGTAAGACTTTATCAGAGAGATAACAAAATGACAAAATACTACCCCATGCCTTCGGATATCGTTTATACCGGACCTACCCAGAAGGGGCCGACACAACAAACGACCATAGTCGATAAAAAATAAGGCGTAAGACAGCGCTAAAAAATTTCGACAAGGACCCAAGGCAATAATCTGGGACGATGAGATGCTCGCGCTTGCTAATACGGTGCGGAATTGCTGCAATTGGACTAACAGTATTACTTATCGTAAAAAAGAAAAAATATAAACATTAAAGGATAAATTTATTATGAAAAAAATAAAGCTAATATCACTTTTTGTGACGATATCCATACTGATTTCGGTTTTAGTTTCGTGTAATGTAACTGATACTGATACTGATACGCAAGCCGAAAGCACGGCAACTGCTTCAAATTCCGAGGCAAGACTGATAAATGGCGTACCGCTTGAGGAATATACCGTTATTTACAGTGATGAGGATGTTGATTACAGCAAACGCGCCGCAGAGTACATAAGTGAGCAGATAAAAGCTCGCACGTCAGTCCAGCTTGCTGTCAAGGAAGACGATGAAGGTAGTTTTGAACACGAAATAGTCGTTGGCGAAACCTCTCGCAATATTTCAAAAACGCTTAGTGCCGATACGCAAAAAACGCAGTTTGCAATACTTGCTGACGAAAATCACATTGCTATGGAGGGCGATTTCTTTGTAATTGCCGCGGCGGCATATTTCTTTGTTGAAACGTACATTACGGGAGAATACTTTGATACACAAATTCCCGAGGAAGTTAGTATACACGAGCCGATAGTAAAGAAAGCCAAGAATTATATTATGCTTATCGGTGACGGGATGGGAGTAAATCAAACTAAGCTGTTTGAAGCAATGGATGTGCAAACGAGTGGCGACAAGGCATACAGCGACGGTGAGGATATATTTTATGGTTATCTGCTTCCGTATTACGGAAAGTCACGCACAAATTCGCTTTCCGGTACGACAGATAGTGCGGCAGGCGGAACAGCATTGTCGACGGGATATAAAACAAAGAACAGATACGTTGGCAAGGACAAGGATTTGAATGACATTCAGTCTTTGACGGAGCTCGCAGGCTCTTTGGGTAAATCGACCGCGGTAATGTCAACCGAAGCAGCTACGGGAGCAACACCTGCAAGCTTTTCCGCGCACGCCAGTGATAGAAATAATGCGTCAGAAATAGGCATGTCGCAAATTAAGCTCCGAGAAAATTTTGACACTAAAATAATTTGTGACTTCAATTATTATGATCAAGCAGGAGTTAGTGATATACAGACCAAAGTAAACAATACGCTTTATGAGCTATCAAAAAATGAAAACGGATTTTTCATGATGTATGAGGAAGCGCACATAGATAAGTACTCTCACAATAATAATTTGGAGGGCACCTTTGATGCCTTGGTTCGTTTTAATCAGGTTATAGGTGTGGTTATGGAATATGCATTCTATAATCCAGAAACGTTCGTGCTTATTACCGCCGACCACGAAACGGGTGGATTGGAATATAATGGAAGCAACTTCTATTATACAAGCGGAAGTCATAGTTCAAGCGACGTTCCGATCTTTTCTTACGGTTTTGCGGCAGGGCTGTTTAATAATGCAACTGTTGAAAACATAGAAATACCCAAATCAATTGCTTATTTTTGGGGTGTGAAAAAATTTGGACAATAACGTTTTAGGTCAAGGCATTGATCCTTGTGAAGCGTTGAAGTTTTGAAACTTATTAAATAAGGAATTGAAATAATGAGTAGCTATGTTATTCGGCAAGGGTTCAAACTGTTGATTACATAAAGAGAATAGGTGGGGCAAGACTTCAAAACGTTTATTTTAAGGATATGAAAGCCAACGAAGCGCGTGACATCTGTCATTGCGGTGAGGATTCCGCCGTCAGGTGCTTTCCAACTGGGGCGAGCACGGACTACGTAACGTACCCCCGTTTCCGTATGTTAGTGAGAGTTTGGCAAGGCTGGCGGAGAGTGCAGACGTAGTAGTTGTTTCCGCAACGCCCACAGATGGATATACCAACCGTTGAGAAAAAGGAAATCCTCGTGGGCAGTGAAATAGTTTTAAGGAACAGATATATATGAATTTTGAGATTGTTGGAAACAAGTTTTTGCTTGACGGTCATGAGATAAAAATAATATCCGGAGCCGTTCATTATTTTCGCAACATGCCTGATACGTGGGCGGATATTTTTAAAAAGATGCGTGCGCTCGGCTGTAACTGCGTAGAGACGTACTGCGCATGGAATATGCATGAGCCCAAGCAAGACGAATTTCATTTTGAAGGAATGCTTGACATTTCCCGCTTTATAAAGACGGCAGCAGAGGAAGGACTCATGGTCATAGTTCGTCCCGGTCCTTATATATGCGCTGAATGGGAATTCGGCGGGCTTCCGTGGTGGATACAAACCTATGATGATATGGAGATACGCTGTTCAAATCAAACCTACGTGGGGCTGTTTGAGAGATATCTTGAACGACTGTTTGATGAGATACGTCCGTTGTTGATTACTAACGGCGGGCCGATTATTATGCTCCAATGTGAAAACGAATACGGTTCGTACGGAGACGATAAAGCGTATCTCAATCATTTGCGTGATACTTACAGAAAAATGGGTATAGACGTACCGCTGTTTACGTCTGACGGCACGAAAAAGGAAAATCTTATTGACGGAACGATAGAAGGCTGTATTCCAACCGTGAATTTTGGAAGCCGCATTGAGGAGAACTTTAAGGCGCACGACGAGCTGTTTCCAGATGCACCAAAAATGTGTATGGAGATGTGGAACGGGTGGTTTGATGCGTGGGGAGACAAGCAGCATCATACTACTTCTGCGCAGGATTATGCCAAAGTGGTTGATGATATGCTCTCAAGAGGCAGCATAAATATGTACATGTTTATCGGCGGTACAAATTTTGGATTTATGAGCGGAGCTAATCACTATGATAAATTTGCTCCCGACGTAACGAGCTATGATTACGATGCGCTTTTGAGCGAGAGCGGAGATGTAACGCCCAAATACAGGGCAGTCAGAGAGGTAGTATCAAAATATACAAATAAGTGCCTGCCTGAAGTTCCTCCAAACAGAGAAAAAGCCGCGTACGGCAAGGTAATACTAAACCAATATGCAGGATTATTCGATAATCTTGATGTTTTGTCGCAGCCTACATATTCCAAAATCCCAAGGAATATGGAGTATTACGGTCAGGGCTACGGATATATTGCTTACACAACGGTCCTCAATCGAGATTTTGTTGATACCCCATTGATTTTGGAAAGCCTTGGGGATAGAGCGCATATATATATCAATCGAAATTTGATTGGTGTTATGTACGTAAATGACGATCAATTAAAGCTTGATATAAATGCTAAAGCGGGGGATAGATTAACGATTTTGTGTGAAAATATGGGCAGAACCAATTACGGCCCTAAAATGATGCGCAAAAAGGGAATTGCAGGTAGATGCTTGCTTGGAAAAATAATTCATTTTGATTGGCAGGTATATACGTTGCCTATGGATAATACCGATCTGTTGAATTTCTCGTTTGAACGTCCGCTTGAGCCGTCCTGCTTTTATCGAGGATGGTTTTCGGTAGAAAGACCTGCGGATACGTTTTTAAGGCTTGATAATTTTACAAAGGGATTTGTACTGATAAACGGATTTAATATCGGAAGATATTGGAATATCGGACCTCAAAAAACTCTGTATGTTCCTCGTTCACTGTTGAAGGTGGGAATGAATGAAATAAAGATATTCGAGTCTGACTGTGTTGTAGGAAATCCCGAGGTGACTTTTGACAAATCTGCAATTTTAGGATAGGATAATTTAATATCGGTGGCGTACTTGTTTTACTGTAAGTACGCCACCGGTGCTTTTATGAAACCAAAAGGAGTACGGACAAATCGTCCGTACTCCTTTTGGTTTAAAATATATGCGTCGTATATTAAATGCAGAAAAAGTAATTCTTACTTAAGCTTTGCAAGTGCCGAAAGAACACCGTCAAGGTTTTCACGGTACTTTTGAAGCTTTGCTTTTTCGCCCTCAACGACAGCGGCAGGAGCCTTGGCTACGAAGCCCTCGTTGGAAAGCTTCTTTTCAAGTCGCTCGATCTCGCCGACAAGGCGCTTATGCTCACCCTCAAGTCTTGCAATCTCCTTTTGGGTGTCAACGATGTCTGAAAGGGGAAGGAATACCGTTGCGGAATCTGTGATTATCTGAACGGCATCGTCCGCGCTGATCACGCCTTCGAAGCTATCGGCGATCTCGACCTCGGACGCGGATGCAAGACGAACGAAGAATACCTTTGCTCTATCGTTGAATGCATCTGAATACTTTGTAGCGATATAAACTTTAGCCTTGCGTGAGGGAGGAACGTTCATTTCGTTTCTGCGCGCGCGAATAGCCTTGATAACTGCTATAACACGGCTCATGCGCTCTGCATCCTCGCCGAAGACGAGGCTCTCGTCGAACTTCGGATATTCCGAGATCATGATGCTCTCGCACTCGTGAGGCAAGGACTGATAGATCTCCTCGGTAATAAAGGGCATGAAGGGGTGGAGAAGCTTAAGCG
>JAZQTY010000239.1:0-14455 GCA_045631025.1 Eubacteriales bacterium | reverse complement strand
CCTCGTAAGTATATAAGCTATACTCCTTGCTTCCGTCGTGAGGCAGGAAGCTACCGCGCAGACGAGCGCGGAATGGTAAGAGGACACCAGTTCAACATGGTTGAAATGGTACAGTACACTCTGCCCGAAAAGAGCGACGAGGCGTTTGAGGAGCTCGTTGCGAACGCAGAGAATCTCGTCAAGGGGCTCGGCTTCCACTTCAGAACTGTCAAGCTCGCGGCAGAGGACTGCTCCGCGTCCATGGCAAGAACCTACGACATTGAGATAAACATCCCCTCAATGGACGGCTACAAGGAGGTCTCCTCCGTATCCAACGCCCGCGACTATCAGGCTCGCCGCGGAATGATGCGCGTAAGACGCGAAAACGGCAAAACCGAGTTCGTACACACCCTCAACGGCTCCGGTCTTGCAACCTCTCGCGTACTTCCCGCTCTCGTGGAGCAGAATCAGCTCGCCGACGGCTCGGTAGTAGTGCCCGAGGTTCTTCGCAAGTACATCGGCGTTGACGTAATCAAAAAGTAATCAAAAGCATCTAAACTCATCGCGGGGCAGGCAAACTAAAATCCTGCCTCGCTTTTAAAAACGGAAAGGAGACACGATGAATACGGGTATTCTCACGATCACGTCGGACACACTCGCTGCAACGGAGGCTATGTCCGAGGAGCTGTCTTTTTTTGAGGCAATCTGGAATTTTTTGTACACAACCTACGTAAATCCCCCCGAGTACTATGAATATCTTAATCTCGGCGCAGGCGGACTTGCGTCCGTAAGAATAATAATAATCGGTATTTTTATTGGACTTATTATTGCGCTTTTTTCGTCCGTTTTTAACAAAAGAGTGCTTGGAGGCGTAGTGCGCAGCATAATAAAAAAAGAGGCGTTTTCTCCCGAAACCGCCTTGAATCTCGAGGAATTGGGCTTTGAAGATAACGCGATAATCCGCCTTGCCGTCAGAAAAAGCACCACTCTGCGACGCGTCGTAAGATGCCGCGAGGAGGAAGAATTTATCGCCGAGCAAAACGCGCGCCGTGAGGAATACCAAAAAAATCAAGCGGAAAACAAAAAGCTCCCTCGCTTTAAGGAGCAGTCTTATAAAATAAACCCTTACGCGGACACCTTCTATATTCCCGAGAAAATTCGTTTTATGGCTGACGTAAAATTTGAAAAAAAGGGAAATACCTGGGCAGGCGCCATATTTTGCTCGATTCTTTTGATAGTCGGTTTACTCGCGGTTCTCGGAGGACTGCCCTCGATTTTGAAGCTACTTGACAGCATCGCCGAGACGGTGGCGCTCAACCAAAACACCAATATTCTCTAAACTTACGGAGATATGAGCATGAATAATATTAGAACGGCGGAGGCTCTGCGCCCGAAAAGCTTTGACGATATGGTAGGTCAGCAGCACCTTTTCGGAGAACGGGGAGTCGTTCGCAGAATGCTGGAATCCGGAAGAATTACCAACATGATTTTTTACGGCCCACCCGGCACGGGCAAGACCACGGCAGCGGAGATCATCGCTCGCGAGTCTGGAATGTCGTTTCACAGGCTCAACGCGACTACCGCCTCTCTTTCGGACGTAAAGGACATTCTCGCAGGCACAAATAATATTTTTTCTGCGGGTGGAATTCTTCTATACATCGACGAGATACAGTATTTTAACAAGAAACAGCAGCAGGCTCTCCTCGAATACATTGAGGACGGCAGAGTTACGCTGATAACGTCCACCACGGAGAATCCGCATTTTTACATTTACAACGCAATAATTTCGCGTTCCTCGCTTTTTGAGTTCAAGCCGGTCGCGCCGGAGGACTGCGCCGTTGCCGTCCGCCGTGCGGTAGATTACCTGAACGCCCAGATGGGTACGTCAAAGACTGCAGACGAGGAGACGGTTACTTACATCGCGCGCTCAACATCGGGTGACGTTCGCCACGCGATAGTTTTGACGGAAAACGCTTTCTTTGCGGCAGAGGGCGTGATAACGAAGGAAACGGTCGACAATTTCAACGTAAGAGTAGGGAATTTCGACGACGATACGCATTACAACCTGCTTTCCTGCCTACAAAAGTCCATACGCGGCTCGGACCCCGACGCAACGGTGTTTTACCTTGCAAAGCTACTCTCGCTTGGCGAGCTTATTTCCGTTTGCCGACGACTTCAGGTGATTGCGAGCGAGGACGTAGGACTTGCGTATCCGATGGCAGCGGTAGTCACACGCTCCTGCTGTGAATCCGCCAAGGAGCTCGGAATGCCCGAGGCGGCGATCCCGCTTGCAAATGCCGCAGTGTTGCTTGCCACCTCGCCGAAGTCAAATTCCGCACACGACGCGGTGTTTGCCGCGATGGACGACGTAGAAAAGGGCTATGGCAGGGTAGTGCCGAAGCATCTCCAAAGTCCGCTTTTCAAGGGCTACAAGTACCCTCATTCTTACCCAAATCACTACGTAAAGCAGCAGTATCTGCCCGACGATATAAAGGACAAGAGGTATTATAATTACGGCTCCAACAAATTAGAGGACGCTGCTCGCCAATACGCGGAAAAGATCAAGAAATAATGGCGTATATCACATCGCCCTCCGTTTCTTTAGGCTTCCCTTGAGATGAGAGCTCGTTGCAAAGCAACTGTCGAGTTTGCTATACAAACATCGAGAGGACCGCTTGCGGTGGATGAGCGGTAACAATCGGATTTGATTATGCTATATAGGACTACTCAGCCGTCATTGACTCGCACGCGGCTCGTCAATGCCACCTTCTCTCGCAAGAGAGGCTCGTTATAAAAATTAACCTCATCCAAGAAATTTTTATTAATTCTTTGGCGTTTTGGGAGGCGCAAGCTCCTGCGCAGAGACGCAGAGCGTGAATACCCTTGCGCCAAAGAAACGGCGGGAGGAGATATTCTCACATGCTTTACACTTTGCGAAAAATATGCTATAATAAACTCATAAAGGCGGTGGACTTTGATGGCAAGAAAGCAAGCTCTGACAAACGATAATATTTTGACTGACGTAAAGAACGTTATAAAGCGCCCGGCAAATTTGTCGCGTACGGAGCATTATAGGTCTTTGATCCCGTATTATGTGTTTATAACATTGATGATTGTGGCGATGTTCATTTTTGAGCATCATTACAAGCTGGTATTGTTATTTTCATTAGCCTTTATTTTATTATATTTTGTGATCGATTTTATTCGTAAAAAGAACAGTATAAAAAAGATATCCTTCGATGGTTATGAAGTAAATGAGGAAGTCGTTTCTTGTGTGAAGGAGGAAAGATATATTACCGATCACAGTGTAAGCCGTGTACGCGAAAAATTGAGTGAAATACACGTTTTTGTTGTATATTTTGAAAGTGGAAAGACGTGGAATATACCAAAGGACAACTATACGTGGAGTAAAGAATTCCCAATGTCGGACCGCGCGATATATCAGACCGCAAGACAAGGGAGTCTTTTTTGGACCGTGACAAAGAAAACTACCGGAGAGATTGTTATGGCATATCCCTCCGAGTATTTTGAGTATAAAAATTGATGTCATTTAAAGCGTATACCTCTCGTTGGGGTTCGTTTCTGCGACGGCAAGGGCAGTCTTTCACATAAAACACATGTCAGGAGTATCCTTTATGGAAAAAATCAAGGCGCTGTGGAGCAAATACAGAGAAATAATACTTTACCTGTTCTTTGGCGTTATAACGACGATAGTATCGCTCGGCGCGTGCTTTGCAACACTTAAAATCGGCGTCGTTTTTTTGAACGACGGCGCGGGCAATCCTACGCCTTTACTTGACGTTATCGGCAGCTCCGTCCAATGGGTAGTCGGAGTTCTTGTGGCGTTTATTACAAATAAGCTTTGGGTGTTCACGGATTCCGAGAAGGGTTTTAAAAACACGGCGAAGCAGCTTGGAAAATTCACGGCGGGCAGAATTTTTACGTATTTTCTTGAGGTAGTGGCAAATCTTGCCGTGATCGCGCTTTTTGACGGTCTTGGCTACCGCTCCTTTACGTTTATCGGTATTTCCGTTACCTCCCGCGTTTGGGCAAAGGCAATTACCTCCGTAATAGTGGTCGTCACCAACTATATTTTAAGCAAGCTTCTGGTTTTTAGAAAAAATAAATAATCACCTCCCGATGCAAAAAGCCCTTATTTTGTCGGCTTCGTCCTTGCATCGGGAGTCTTTTTTCAAAACGGCAAAAGTAGACTAATAATATAAACTTGAAGGAAATATATTGAAAATGAAATATAACTATTGCAAAATGTGTCGAAGTATGATATAATGTTATTTGAATTACTATATTATATCGGCTTTTTGATTTTTTTGTTTTTTATGCCGAAATACGAAAGGAGTTTTTATGGAAAAATACGTTATTCTTGCCGATGTTACCTGTGACTTGAGCGAAGAGATACGCAAGGAGATTGGTATGGACGACTACGTCAAGGGACACATTCACTTTGACGATGGCAGAGATTTTCTGACTACTCTCGATTGGGATACTATGTCCAAGCAGGATTTTTACACAGCGCTTTCCAACAAAAAGGTAAAGGTTACCACCGCTCCCCCCAACATAGAAGAATACTGCGAGGTATTTGAAAAATACGTAAAGGACGGCTACGGCATAATCAGCATCGCGCTGTCCTCTAAAATAAGCTCTACGTTTGAGTTTTCACAAAGAGCTGCAAACAGAGTTCTTGAAAGCTATCCCGACGCAAAGATCGCTTGCGTTGACTCCTTCAGAATGTCTGGCGCATTCGGACTTCTCGTGATTTACGCTCACATTCTCAAAAACGAGGGCAAGAGCCTTGAGGATGTAGTTGCTTGGCTTGAGGAAAACAAGCGCAAGGTTCACCAGATGGGCCCCATCGACGACCTGTTCTTTATCGCGCGCCGCGGAAGAATCTCCATGGGTAAGGCTATCATGGGAAGCTTCGCGGGAGTTAAGCCCATGGGCGATTGCAACGCAGACGGCTACACCACCGTTCTTACCAAGGTAAAGGGAATGAACAAAGCTCTTGATACCACCGTTCGTTACGTTGAAGCAACGGCAACGGATATAAAGAACCAGTACGTTCTTGTCATCAGCTCCAACAGAGACGCGTACGCCGCGACTCTCAAGGAAAAGCTTGAGGCAGAGCTTTCTCCCAAGAAGGTCTTTATGACCGACGTATTCTGCGGTTGCGGAGCAAACATTGGTCCCGGAATGGTAGGAGTTTACTATCTTGGCGAGCCCATCTCCGAGGATCTTTCCGTGGAAAAGGAGATTATTACCCGCATTACGGGAAAGTAATACGTCTTGGCTAAACCAAGCATTTAAGGAGCATTACAGTAAATGATCAAAAGTATAAACGGACAGCATTATCTTAATCTTTTAGACTACGGTATCCGAAATCTTGCTCAATATAAGGAGCACGTAAACGCACTTAACGTTTTTCCCGTTCCCGACGGAGATACGGGAACTAATATGCTCATGACTCTGCAAAACGGCTACTCTCCCCTTGAGGGCTCGCCCGACGGACTTCCTACGCTGGCAAAGCGCTTTTCGGCAGGCGTCGTGTTCGGCGCAAGAGGAAACTCGGGAGTAATAGCATCGCAGTTCTTCAAGGGAATGTCGGACTATCTTGCTTCATTCGACGAAGCCGGCGCTCCCGCGCTTATCGAGTCGCTTTCAAGAGGCGTAAGCTGCGCGTACGAGGCAGTCTCAAATCCCGTTGAAGGAACTATGCTGACAGTCGCGAGAGAAGCAACCGATTACGTAAAGGATCAAGCAGAGAAGGGGAACGTTCTGACGGTTGACGACGTCATCGCTATGTTCTTAAAGCAGGCAAGACGCACGCTCGAAAATACGCCCGACATGCTTCCCGTCCTCAAATCCGCAGGAGTCGTTGACAGCGGAGGAGCAGGACTCGTATTTGTATTCGAGGGTATGCAAAAGTATCTTCGCGGAGAGCCGCTCGCGGAGGTCATAACCTCGTCGGCAAGCGCTGCCACAGTAGATTTTACGGCGTTTGACAGAAATTCAAAATTCGATTTCGGATATTGCACCGAGTTTGTTCTCCAGCTGACGAGCGGAAAATGCGAGTTTGATTACGACGCGTTCCGTGAGGAGCTTTCCGACATGGGTGACTCCATCGTTACCGTTTACGAGAACGACAAGGTAAAGGTTCATATTCACACTCGCACACCCGAGCAGGTGCTTGGTGTTTGCCACGCCTACGGCGAATTCCTCACACTCAAGATAGAGAACATGAACGTTCAGCATCACGAGTACAGACAGACGGCGCCTGCGTCGATAAAGCTTCACGGCGGCGAGAACGCCAAGGTGGCAGTCGTTGCGGTAGCGCACGGCTCGCTTATGGGCGAGAGATTTCTCGAAATGGGCGCGGACGTAGTAATTCCCGGCGACGGCGAATATCCCCCCTCCGCTAAAGACTTTATCGAGCAGTACGAAAAGCTTTCGGTAAATACAATTATCGTTTTCCCCAACAGTAACGACACGGGACTTGCCGCAGAGCAGTCGAGCCGTCTTTACGAAAAAGCGAATATTATAGTCATGAACACCCGCGCTGACTCCCAGTGCTATGCGGCGCTCCCCTTGGTAGATTTTGCCGCAGAGGACGCTTATGCGATGGCGGATGAGCTTCAAGCGGCGGCTGATAACGTTACTACTGTGCTTATAGCAAGATCGCAGAAGGACGCTCAATTCGACGGCGTCAGCATTGAGGTCGGCGACTATTTCGCTCTTATGAACAAAACCCTCTTGGCTGTCGGAAAGGATCCCGACGACGTTGCTCTTAAGGCTATCGAGACGGTTCTCGACAGAGACGAGCACGACATACTCACGGTATTCAAGGGCGTAAACGCAACGGATACCGTAAACGACAAGGTATACGACCTGATCTCGTCAAAATATCCTTTGACCGAGGCTGACGTAATGGATACGGGCAACGCCCTGTACGAGCTTGTTTTATCGTTTGAATAATCATTCTATAACATCTTTTTGAGGTATTTATGAAAACTCTTGATAAAAAGTGGAAAATCATACTCTACGGTTGCTCGGGACTCGGACTTAACATGATAAACATGATCATGGGTACTCACCTTTGCAACGCTATCATAGCAGACGGCTTTGATTCCAACGTGGAATTTTGGACGTATTCCGAAAAGACACTCGTTGCAGTGGGAATATGGGCGGTTCTTTCCGTTATAGTCAAGGCGTTTGACGGACTTATCGACATTCCTTTTTCGTCGTTTACGGACAATCTCCGTACTCGCTGGGGTCGCCGCCGTCCCGCGATAATCATCGGATATATTCCGCTTCTGATTTCGTACGTTCTGTTTCTTTTCCCGCTCTCCTCCGAGGCAGGTATTCTGAATACTCTTTGGTTCGCGCTGCTTCTCGGAATTTTCTACGCGTCCTACACGCTTACAATGATAACCTACTACGCAACCTTTGCGGAGATAGTGGCAAACGAAAAGGACAGAATGTTCCTCTCGACGGTAAAATCTATCTGCGACGTCGTATATTTCAGCCTTAACTTTGCTCTCGTTCCTCTGTTCGTGGGCTTTGGCATAAATATAAAGTACATCGCGCTGATTTTCCTTCCCTTGGCGCTCACCATGCTTATTCCTCTGTTCCTTATCAAGGAGCCGTCAACCAAGAACGGTATCGTAAATGCAGAGGGGCAGGCGGTACAGACCGAGAGAATAGGATTTGTAACCTCCTTGCGTTACGCATTCAAAAACAAGAGATTCGTTTATTGGCTTTGCATCGTCGGAGTTATGAATATAGGACTTCAGCTGTTTCTCGGCGGTATAAGCATATTCTTCTCAAACGTCGGCGACGGACTTAACATGACGCTCGTTATGGCAAGCTCCTTTGCCCCCGTTCCGTTTACGCTTATGCTCTACAACAAGCTAATAAAGGTAAAGGGACTTAAATTTGCATTCCAGTACATACTCGTGACCTTCTCGGTAGGTATGTCGCTGATGATGCTTTGCCACGTAGTTCCCAAGGCGGCGCAGATGCCCGTAGCTATTGCCTGTGCTATCATAGTTTCCTTCGCGATAGGCGCGTTCTTCTCGGTTTCCTACACCGTTCCCTCACAGATGGCGGCAGAGGAAAACGCAAAGACGGGCGCGTGCGCATCGTCCATGTACTTTGCGGTCCAGGGACTCTTTGAGGCAGTTTCTGCGAGCCTTGCAACGCAGGTAATTCTTCTCTTTATCCGCACCTTCGGCGGACAAGGAGAATCCTCCGGTCCTCTTATGAAGTTCTTTCCGCTGTTCGTTGCGGCGTTTACCATGATTGCGTTCGTTATGGCGGCGTTCTTGCCCAAGTCTATCGCTATTCTCGGTAAAGAGACAAAGAAAAAATCCGAAAAAGAAGAGGAAGCATTAGCTTCCGTAGGCGTTGCACAATGAGCCGACTCACGCGACGGGTAAGAAAAAATTGTGATATCCTTGAGAAAAGCGAAAAGCGCTTTGAGGATATTTACAAAATACTTTGCTCGCACGGCGACAAGATAATGACGGAAACGTCCACTATGACTCGCAAGCTGACTCACACCTACCGCGAGTTTAAGCGAGATACGGAAATTCTCGCAAAGGGAATACGCGCATCGCTTGGAGCGACCGACGTATACGTAGGACTTCACGGTGAAAACAGCTACGAGTGGATAGTTGCCTTTTGGGCTATACTTATGTCCGGAAACAAGCCATACCTCGTAAATCTTCGCCAGCCGGGAAGCTTTACGGCAGGAATTTTAAACACCTTGGGCGCGACGGCGGTGATATCCACCGACTCATCCACTCCGGATTACCAAAAAAAGCTCTTTTCATATGCGGAGCTTTTGGAGCTCGGTAAGGCTGACGGTAACGCTATTGACTGCGTCTTCGGCAACGAATTTGCGCTCTCTACGAGCGGAACCACGCTCAAGGAAAAGATATGCGTATACGGTGGAGAGCAGGCTTGTATTCAGCTTCTCAACGTGCGCGACATAATGAGGAGAAATAAGTTCATCGTAAGCGAGCACAAGGGCAAGCTTAAGATGCTGGCTTTTTTACCGCTATACCACGTTTTCGGCTTTTCGGCTATGTACTTATGGTATGCGTTCTTCGGCGCAACGTTCGTATTTTTATCGAGCTACGACGGAGAGAATATTCTCCGCACGGTTTATTATCACGACGTAACTCACATCTTTGCAGTTCCGCTTTTATGGCACTCCATAGAAAAAAGCTTAACCCGAAAGCTTGCCGATATGGACGAAAAGACCAAGAAAAAATTTGAGAAGGCTAAAAAGCTTTCTCTTGCCGTTCAGAATATTTGTCCGCGCCTTGGAATGTCGCTCGCAAAGCGGCTTTTCCGCGACGTACGTTACAAGCTGTTCGGTGACTGTATCCGTTTTTGCATTTCGGGCGGAAGCTTTATAAAGGGCTCTGCTATTGAGCTTTTCAACGCGCTCGGATATCCTCTTTGCAACGGATACGGTATGAGCGAGATCGGTATAACCTCGGTCGAGCTCGATCCCAGACCTAAAATAAAGCAAAAGCTCTCTATCGGTATTTCCTTTGAGTCGGTCGATTACTGCATAGGCAGTGACGACAGGCTTTTGGTACACGGGAACTCTACCTGCAAGCGTCTTATCGTTGACGGAAAGGACACTCCCATGCCGTATTGGTTTGATACGGGAGACGTAGTTACCGCCACGGCTGACGGGCGCTACTACATAAAGGGAAGGATCTCTGATATAGTTTTCGGAGACGACGGAGAAAATCTCAATCCCGATCTTGCCGAAAAGGCGTTTGAGCTTACGGATGCAAAGGAGCTTTCCGTGCTTGGAAACGCCGATAATTCAAGGCTTATGTTGGTGGTGCGTATTCCCGAGGGGCTCGTATCCGCTCAAAAGGAGAGGCTGCTTGAGGAGATTTCCCGCGCAAACGCCTCCTTGCCAACGTCGTATACCGTAAGAGAGGTTAAATTCACCCACGACTCCCTTATTCCAAAGAACGGAATAAAAGTAAGCCGTGCGTATCTGCGCCGATCTATTGACGAGGGTAAAATATCGTTCGTTGATATTGATAAGCAAGAAAATATTTCGATTAACGCTAAAAACACTCAAAGCGAGCTGCGAGATACGTTAAGATCGCTCTTTGCCGAGGCTCTCGGCGTATGTGAGGACGAAATAAGAGACGACGAGCACTTTATGACAGGACTTGGCGGCTCAAGCCTTGACTATTTTACGCTGTTAAGTCTTATCGACAAAAAATTCGGCGTTCGCCTTGACTTTGAAAGCGGAGATAATTTCCATTACACTCTTAACGATTTTCTGTTGATTTTAGAGGAAAAAACAAAGTGATCATACATGAATTTTTTCGATGGCTTGCGCTTATAACCGCGTGGCCCGTACAGCTTCTTTTCTTCAAGCGCAAAACTTATTACGAGGACAGGCGCGAGCAGGGAAGAATCGTCAGAGGAAACGCTCTAATAATATCAAATCATTACAGCGTATTCGACTACATGGTAAATCTGTTTTTGTTCCCCTTTCGCAAGCTTTACGTAGTAAATTCGGAATGGATATACCAAAAGGGTAAGTTTTTCCATTGGGGAATGAAATGCTTTGGCGGTATTCGCTCCGATAGAGATATTATGGGCATGAGATTTATCGACGAGGCTATAAAAACGCTTGAGCGCGGTAAGCTCGTCCAGATATATCCCGAGGCGAAGATCACCACGACGGGCGACATGATGGATTTTAAAACGAGCTACATTCTTATCGCTCTGCGCTCGGGTGCTCCCATAATTCCCGTTATTATAGACGGAAATTACGGTGTTTTCAAGAGAACTCATATTATAGTCGGTAAAAAAATTTATCTTAACGATTACTGTACCTCGCCAAATCCCACGAGAGAAGAAATAGTTGCTCTTAACGAAACGGTTTACGCTAAATGCAAGGAGCTTAAGGCTGACCTTGAAGCGCGTATCGAGCGTGACTCAAGGAGAAAAAATAAAAAGGAGAAAGCAAAATGAATCCTTTAGAGTTTATTTATACGCCCCACGTTATGACGACGGAGCAGATAATAATGTTTTCGATCGTCGTATTTCTGACGCTCAACGCTTTTGTTCTTATGTCCTCTCTTTTTGTTATTCCGTACGTTCTTTACGTTGCACATCTTAAGCGCACGGACAAGACAAAATGGGGACGCGAGTGCTCAAGCTCCGAGCCCTTACAGATAGAGATGCATTCCGGAGCTCTTGCTTGGCGTGAGGAGAATATTGAATATTTGCAAGAAATGCATATAGTAAATGAAGGGCTTAATCTATACGGTGAATATCTTGATTTTGGCTTCAAAAAAGCTGCTATAATGGTTCCCGGACGCACCGAGGGACTTTGCTACGGCTATTATTTTGCAAAGCCCTATAAGGAGATGGGGTATAATATACTTACCATAGACCAACGCGCTCACGGACTCAGCGACGGTGAATACAATACGGTTGGATTTAACGAGCACAGAGACCTTCTCGCATGGATAAGACTTCTTCACGACGAGTATGGAATAGAGTCGGTTGTGCTTCACGGTATTTGTATCGGATCGTCCTGTTGTATGTTTGCCTTGACGAGCGAAAACTGCCCCGATTACGTTGAGGGCATGGTAGCCGAGGGAATGTATCCCACGTTCGGGGACAGCTTTAAAAACCATATGATCAACTGCGGTGGACCTGCTGCGGCGCTTCCGCTTATTGATATAGCTATGAAGCTTCATACCGGATACTCTATGATGTACGGTCCTATTCACGTCATAGGTAACCTTAAAAAGCCTCTGCTTATGCTACATAGTAAGGAAGATATATACTCACTTCCCGAAACGGCGCAAATTCTATACGATACCTGCGGAGCAGAGCAAAAGGAGCTCGTATGGTTTGAAAAGGGCGCTCATTCTCGCTTGCGTATAACCGATACCGATAGATACGATTCCTCTATTAGCTCCTTCCTCGGAAGTCTCCAGCCTGTTAATGTGTAAATAGTCGCGAGTGGATGCGATTTTTCACGCTTTTTTGAAAAAAAGCTTGGCAAAAAACTTTCCACAAAAAAATTATAAGACAGACATATCGAAAAAATAATTATTCATTGGTTGAATATTGTTGGTATTTTCTAATGTAGAAAGACGGCGGACTCTGCGCACCGCCGTCTTTCTTTTTTTATTTAATTACAACGGGTCGACGTCCTCGTCGACCCGTTGTAACAAATTGAATTTAAAATCAAAATTAAAAGCAAAGAACAGCCTCAATACTTGGGTATTGCAGGTGTGCTCCTTTGTAGGGACAGGCGTCCTCGACTGTCCGCAAAAAACATATTTAACCCACAAATAAAATTTTATTGCGCAAGGCTTTGGTTACACGTAGGGCGGTGGCTTGCTGCCGCCGTTACAAAAGACGTCAATTTAATATACGGCGGGAGATAAACCCCCGCCCTACAAATTTTAAATGTTCAAATTCCCACGCACCGCCGTCTTTCTTTTTTTATTTAAATTTGTATCACTGTTACCTGTTTTCCTGCCTTTTTGGCGTAATTCATGGTAAATTGAGTGCCTTTTGACTTTCCGTCCCATATAACCAACACAAAATCAGCCATATCCACCATTTCTTGGTTTCGTTTTAGTGGCGCGCCGCGTCCGTAAAGCGCGTAACGTGGGCGAATAATGTATTTGGAAAGACGGTTTTTGTCAGCGTAAAGTTCAGCCAATGTGTCAACTCCTTCTGCACCTCCGCTTATAATAGTATCAACATCGTCAGAAATGTACGGCGAAAGATCAAACTTTCTAATGCTCCGCGACCCTGCTATCAATAATTTCATATGCATCTCCTTTTATTTGTATATACTTATATAAGTATATACTTTTTGAGGTAGATTGTCAAGTAGGTATATATTTAGTAAAATATATATGAAAGGTAAGGTGCATATGATAAAGTTGACGATAGATAAATATTTGGATAGCTGCGGAATTACCAGATATGAATTAGCAAAACGTACAGGAGTCAAATTTCAAACGATTGATCGATACTATAAAAATCAGGTCGTTCGCTACGACAGCTATATATTAGACAGTATATGTTCTGCATTGAATTGCAGTCCTTCTGATATTATAGAATATTGTGAGAATGATTGATTTGGAACTAAAAAAACAAGAACATCCCCACCGTAAGTCTACGGTGGGGATGTTCTGTATTTTATTACTTCTCTGCCTTAACAGCTTCGAATTCCTCGATGATTGACTGTTCGGGGGCCTTGGTGAGAAGGCTGACAGCGACGATACCGATGCAAGCGATAATAAATGCGGGGAGAAGCTCGTAAATGGTGAGCGCCTCAATTCCGTACTTAACGCCAAGGGGAGTAACGACGTATTCCCAAAGGATAACTGTCAAGCCGCCCGAAACAATTCCTGCAAGAGCGCCCCACTTATTGGTACGCTTCCAGAACAGCGCGAACAGAACCACGGGAGCGAACGCCGCACCAAAGCCTGCCCATGCAAAGGAAACTATGCCGAATACGGAGCTGTCGGGATTCCATGCGAATATTACGGCAACTACTGCTATAACGGCAACCGTAATACGCGCGATAAGCATTGACGTCTTTGCCTTCATATCCTTCTTTATAAAGCGTCTTACTATGTTTTCGGAAACACTCGACGCCGCCGCAAGAAGCTGGGAGTCGGATGTGGACATGATAGACGCGAGAATACCTGCGATTATAAGTCCGGCAACGACTGCAAGTATCCAGCCGTGCGTACTGATAAGCTTTGCAATTTCAATAATAATTCTTTCGGGGTCGGTGAGCGATACGACACCTGCGTTGACCATAGCGTATCCAACGACACCTATGAAAATTGCAACGCCCATAGAAATTACAACCCAAACGGACGCAATTCTGCGAGAGGTCTTGAGCTTGTTCTTATCCTCGATAGCCATAAAGCGAAGAAGAATATGAGGCATACCGAAATATCCGAGTCCCCAAGCAAGCGTCGAAACGATAGAAAGGAACGAGAACGACTTTGCCGCCGAGTTTGCAGAATCGAATACGTTTACAAGGCTTATGTATCCGGGAAGATCCTTAACGGCACCCGTTACGTTCGCCATACCGTCAACAGACGTAATACCAAAAATGACTACGACAATAAGAGCGAGAGTCATTATAATACTCTGCATAAAGTCCGTCGTGCTTGCCGCAAGGAAGCCACCGCTCATGGTGTAAGCGATAATAACTGCCGCGCCCACTATCATCGCAATATGGTAATTAACGCCAAACAGGGAGTTAAAGAGCTTACCTACGGAAGCAAAGCCCGATGCGGTATAAGGAACGAAGAATACGATAATAATAATTGCCGCCGCAAGCGTAAGCATTCCCGATTTATCGTGGAAGCGGTTGGAGAAAAAGTCGGGAATGGTATTTGCTCCCACCTTTTCGGAATAAACG
>JAZQTY010000238.1:0-4680 GCA_045631025.1 Eubacteriales bacterium | reverse complement strand
TCACGTGCCGTACATCGCTCAGGCTGCACAGGAAAACCCCACCGTTCAGTTCTGCCATGCTACCGGGGTTACCGCAGCTTCCGCAGGTCTTGACAACTTCCACAACGCATTCGCTTCTATCTACCAGGGCAGATACCTTGCAGGTATCGCTGCAGGTCTTAAGCTCAACGAAATGATCGAAGAGGGCAAGATCACCGCAGATCAGGCTAAAATAGGCTACGTTGGCGCATATACCTACGCAGAGGTTATCTCCGGATACACCTCCTTCTACCTTGGCGCTAAATCCGTTTGCCCCTCCGCTACTATGGAGGTTCAGTTTACCGGTTCTTGGTATGACGTAACCGCAGAGAAGAACGCAGCTGAGGCTCTTCTTGCAAGAAATTGCGTTCTTATTTCTCAACACGCTGACTCTATGGGCGCTCCCGGCGCTTGTGAGGCTGCAGGCGTTCCCAACGTTTCCTACAACGGAAGCACCTACGAGGCATGCCCCGAAACCTTCATCGTTTCCTCTGCAATCAACTGGGCTCCTTACTACATGTACATCACCAAGTGCTTCAGCACCGGTGCGGACATCAATGCTAACTGGTGTGGCGGTATCGAAGAGGGCTCCGTAGTTCTTACCGGTATCAATCTTGACGTTGCTGCTGACGGTACCGTTGAAGCAATCGAGAATGCTATTGCAGATTTCAAGGCAGGCAACCTCAACGTATTCAACACCGCTAACTTCACCGTTGGCGGCAAGACCCTTACGAACGCTGACAACGCAAACATCAAGGACGGCTACTTCCATGAATCCGAAGTAATTTCCGCTCCTTCCTTCGACCTCAGAATCGACGGAATTACGCTTCTCAACGAAAAGTTCTAATTATAACGGGACACGTCCCATTGCCTTTCAGGCGGAGCTTTACCGCTCCGCCTGATTGCTTTTCTCTTCACAAATCTTTGCACGGAGGAAACAAGTGAATACTGTTGCTCTTGAACTAAAAAATATTTCCAAGCGCTTTGGAGATAAACACGCAAATAAACACGTAGACCTGAATCTTTATCACGGAGAGATACTTGCGATTCTCGGAGAAAACGGAAGCGGAAAAACCTCAATGGTAAATATGGTTGCAGGCATTTACTACCCCGACGAAGGAGAGATCCTCGTAAACGGCAAGCCCGCGAAGATCGCTTCCCCCAAGGACGCATTCAAATATAAGATTGGAATGATCCACCAGCACTTCAAGCTCGTGGACGTCTTTTCCGCAAGCGAAAATATCGTTCTCGGAATTAAGGAACCGGGAAGATTTAAGCTTTCCGAGGTTGATAAAAAGGTTGCGGAAATTACAAAAAAATACGGATTTCAGTTAAATCCGCAGAAAAAAATACACGAAATGTCCGTTTCCGAAAAGCAAACCGTTGAAATTATCAAGGTGCTTTACAGAGGCGCTGACATTCTCATTCTCGACGAGCCTACGGCAGTACTTACTCCGCAGGAGATCGAGAAGCTTTTTGACGTTCTTCGCCGTATGCGCGACGACGGAAAGTCCATTATAATAATCACGCACAAAATGAATGAGGTGCTCTCGCTCTCCGACAGAGTTGCGGTAATGCGCAAGGGAGAACATATTGCCACGGTTAATACCAAGGATACAAGCGAAAAAGAGCTCACCGAAATGATGATGGGCGAAAAAGTAGAATTGAATATCGAACGCACCGAGCCTCACGACGTAGCGGACAGGCTCGTTATTGAAAATATATGCAGTAAAAACGAGGACGGCATCACGGTGCTTGATAACGTTTCCTTCACGGCGCGCGCAGGAGAAATCCTCGGCGTTGCGGGAATTGCAGGCTCCGGACAGCGCGAGCTGCTTGAAGCTATCGCAGGACTTTATCACATTGATTCGGGTAAGATAATCTATCACGATCCCACAACGGACAAGGAGGAAAATCTACGCGATAAAACTCCGCTTCAGATCTCCGAGCTTGGCGTAAGGCTTTCATTCGTTCCCGAGGATCGCCTCGGAATGGGACTCGTCGGAAACATGGATATCGTAGATAACGTAATGCTCCGCAGCTACAAGCGCGGCAAGTCTATTTTCCTTGACAGAAGCAAACCTCACAATCTTGCTATGGAGCTTATTGAGGGACTTCACATTCTTACTCCCAATGAACATACTCCCGTCCGCAAGCTTTCGGGCGGAAATATACAAAAAGTCCTCGTTGGACGTGAAATTGCCGCTGCTCCTTCGGTGTTTATGGCGGCATACCCCGTAAGAGGACTTGATATAAACGCATCGTACAGCATTTACAATCTGCTCAACAAGTAGAAGGAGCTTGGAGTTGCCGTAATCTTCGTTGGAGAAGACCTCGACGTTCTTATTGAGCTTTGTGACAGAATTATGGTCATAGCTTCCGGACAAGTCACCGGCATCGTTGACGCAAGAACTACGACCAAGGAAGAAATCGGACTTCTTATGACAAAGCCCAACACGGAAGGAGGAAACGCAAATGAGTAAAAACACAAAAAAGAATACAGAGCCTCTCTTTCATATAACGAAGCGCGCCAATATCAGCACAAAGCGCGCGATCCTTGTAAGAGCAATCGCGGTTCTTTCCTCATTCACTATTATGTCGCTTTTGATGTTTATTCTGACAAAGCAAAACCCATTTACTCTTATCGCCTCCATGTTTGACGGAGCATTCGGAACTCCTCTGCGCGCTTGGGTACTTTTCAGTGATACCGCTATTTTGCTCGGCATCTCGTTGGCACTAACCCCTGCATTCAAAATGAAGTTCTGGAACTGTGGCGGCGAGGGACAGGTCATGGTTGGCTCGCTCGTTTCGGCTATGGCTATGTTCTTTATAGGCGACAGTCTCCCCCTCCCCCTTTTGTTGATACTTTCAGTTTTGTTCAGTATACTCGCCGGCGGCTTGTGGGCATTGATTCCCGCATTCTTTAAGGCTAAATGGAACGTCAATGAAACTCTTTTTACGCTGATGATGAACTATATCGCAATTCAGCTCGTTACGTATTTCTTGAAGCTTAAAGGAAACGCACAGGGTAATCTTGACCCTATGCTTGAGTTTTCAATACCGAAGATATTTAACGGTCCTTACTTCCTCAACATAGTACTCATTCTTGCAATATGCGCCATTATGTACATATATCTGCGCTTCAGCAAGCAGGGATATGAAATTTCAGTCGTTGGTGAGAGTGAGCGCACTGCAAAGTATATTGGAATAAACGTATCGAAGGTTATCATTCGTACCATGCTCATATCGGGTACCATTTGCGGACTTATAGGATTTTTGCTCGTTGCAAACGGAAGTTGCTCGGTAACGACCACCATCGCAGGTGGACGCGGCTTTACCGCAATTCTCGTTTCATGGCTCGGTAAATTCAATCCGATTTATATGATCCTAACCTCGCTGCTCGTCGTATTCCTACAAAAAGGAACGAGCTTTATGGGAGAAATATACCGCCTTGACACCTCTATGGCAGATATCTTCATAGGCGCAGTGCTTCTCTTTATCATCGGCTGTGAATTCTTCATCAACTACAAGATCAATTTCAGAAAAAGGAACAAGGAGGTAAAATAAATCATGGCAATTATAACCTTTCTTGTAAGTGCTATTAAGTTCGGAATGGTCCTTCTTTTCGGCTCGACGGGAGAAACCATAACTGAAAAATCCGGACACCTCAATCTGGGACTTCCCGGTATTATGTGTGTAGGTACGGCTTGCGGATGCGTTGCCGAAGCAATTTTGTTCGATATCGTCGGAGGTAGACGCGGAATGGAAAAGGTATCCGTTCTTGCCGTTCTCGTTCCGATACTTGCAACGCTTATCGGTGGTGCGCTGATGGGACTTATCTTCTCCTTCCTTACCGTTACGTTGCACGCAAACCAAAACGTTACCGGACTTGCTATGACTACTCTCGGCGTAGGTATATCCGATTTTATGATCGCTTCGGTCGAGGGCTACAAATTCACCGCAGGCGCAAAGTTCTTCAGAGCTTATCCCCCGTTTGCAGATAACCTCGGAGTATTCGGAAAGCTGTTCTTCTCATACGGTATCATGATATACCTTGCCCTTGCAATAGCAATCGCGACCGCGCTTATACTTAATAAGACAAAGGTTGGTCTTCACCTGCGCGCAGTAGGTGAAAATCCCGCGACGGCGGATGCGGCGGGTATCAACGTTACTAAATACAGATACCTCTCAACCTGTGCAGGTGCTGCTATCTCCGGCCTTGGCGGACTTATGTTCGTTATGGATTACCTCAACGGTAACTGGGAATACGTAATCGACGCTATCGGTTGGTTGTGCGTAGCGCTGGTTATTTTCACGACCTGGAAGCCGATCTTCGGAATCTTCTGCTCGGTCGTATTCGGCGCCTTTTACGTAGCGGCGGAGTATATCCCCGGTATTTCCCTTGCGAGCAAGGAAATATTTAAGGTGCTTCCCTTCCTTGTAACGATAATCGTACTTATTATAATAAGCGTAAAGAACAAAAAGGAAAATCAGCCTCCTGCATCTCTCGGACTTCCCTATTTCAGAGAAGAAAGATAAAAGCAAACAAAAAAAGAGGCTTTCAAATGCCTCTTTTTTATTATATTGATGCCGTAGAACGTTTTTTACTGCTCGCGGAAAACGACGTTCTTCGTTACGAAGTCGGATCGTAGCCATGTCGTT